>CALCPD010000016.1 GCA_937897875.1 uncultured Nitrosopumilaceae archaeon | reverse complement strand
AAAAAGAAATTTGATTTAAAATTAGATAATGATGAATTTATCACTGTTGTAAAAATGGATATTAAAAAATTAATTGGGATGATTAAATCTGGAAAAATTATTGATTCAAAAACAATTTGTGCAGTAATGATTTATGCTGCAAAGAAAAAATTGTTGTAATTATTCTAATATTATCTAATTATGTATTACTGATAACTTGGTTTAACTAGATCAGTGATATCAGACCAAGATTGCAAAATTTTTTCAAACATATAGATAATATCAAATAATGCAAGTGAAATTTGTTTCTCACTTTCTAAAGAAGATCTTATTTTAGAAATTTTTGTCGAATTACTTCTTTGTAGTTTAATTGCATTTATTGCAAGCATTCTATTGTTAGAAATAAAAGAATCAATTGATTTAATTTGTATTTCATCTATGTCTTTTGCAAAATCATATAATTTTTTTAATTCTATTTTAGAAAGATTTGATTTAATTAATGATTTAGATAATTCTACAACTGTATCTCCTGCAATTTCAAGTGTATTTGCAGCAATTCTATAATCAAGAATATCTATATTTTCTAAATTAAAAATACCAGCTAATCTAGTATCCATTATTGTACTTCGAATTAATCTAACAAGAAGAAAATATTGTCTATTGATTTCAGCATCACGATTTACTATTGTTTCAAGATTTGTTTTATCTCCATTTTTTATAGATAATACAACATCATTAAACATTCCAAGTGCAATTGAACTCATTCGTTTTAAGATGTTTTGTGGATTGATTGATGTTTCATCAAGTAAAAATTGAATAGAAATATTTGTTGCATCTTCATCAATTATTTCTAATCCAACTAATTTTCTCATAGAGCCTCTAACACTTTCTCTATCATTAATTGAGATGGAAGATTTTCCAACAATTTTGATAATATCAAACCCTAGAAGATATGCACCAGTAATTGTTGGAACAATACCCTCACCTTCTGATAAGGGATATGAAATTTCAACTTCTTTTGAAGGTCTCTTGCTTAGTTGTGTTCTAATTGACAAATTATTTTGATTTGTTTCAATTTCAACTTGATTGCTTTTGCTTAGATTATTTGCATCAATCCATTCTTTTGGAAGTGAAACAAGCATGCTACTTCCAATTTTCTGTAGGCGTCGAGTGAATGTAGTCAATTTATACTAATTTATATTATTTAAGCCAAGTATTAATATTTTCCAAATATATCAAATTTGATCATAATGGCAACAGCATTTTGTCCCGCACATATTACAGGTTTTTTCAAAGCTGAATTAAACAAAAAAGATTCAAAACAATTAGGTTCGTTAGGTGCAGGATTTTCCATTCAAAAAGGTGTAAAGACTACAGTTACCATTAGAAACAAAACAAAACATGACATTTCAAATTTTACAATCAAAGTAAATGGATTTGAATCAGGAGATATGAGAGTATCTGAAGTAGTTCTCAGTAAATTTTCTACAAAAGGAAAATTTGTAGACATCATACACGAAATTGATGTACCAGTTGGATATGGATTTGGTTGTAGTGCAGCAGTTGCATTGTCATTATCTATTGCATTAAATGATGCACTAGAATGTAAACTATCTAAAATTAAAGTTGCACAAATAGCACATGATGTTGAAATAGAATGTAAAACAGGATTAGGGGATGTTTTAGCATCATATCACGGTGGATTTGAAATTAGAGATAAACCAGGGGCACCAGGAATTGGACATGTTCAAAAAATTACTTTAGATAAAATTTCTATAATTATGATATGTTTCTCCCCAATTTCAACAAGTAAATTTATCAAAGAAAAATTATCACAAATTAATGGACTTGGTGGAAAAATGGTTAATGAATTATTAGAATCAAAAAATTATGAACATTTTCAAGAAATGTCACTAGAATTTGCAAAATATGTAAACGTTATGACACCAAGAATGCAAAAAGTAGTCAATCAATTATCTAAAAATAATATTAAATGTGGTATTGCATTGTTTGGTGAAACAATTTTTTCAATGGTTCCAAAAGAAAAAGAAAATAATGTTTTAGAAATTTTAGAAAAATTTTCTGATGGAATAATAATAAAATCAAAATTAGATGATACAGGTGCAAGAATTCTTTATAATTAATTAAAAATATGACTGCAATTCCTAAATCACATCCAAGATTAAATTCGCTTTTAATTCGTGAAAAATTAGTTAATGGGTTTGATAATAATTTAGTTGCAAAAGAAGGGCTTTTGGCTCACGGTAGGGGAGAGGCTTTTGACTACCTAATAGGTGAAAAAACTTCAAAATCTGCTAAAAAAGCCATAAAAGCAGCAGCATTTATGCTAAAAAATGCAGAAAATTCTGTAATTTCAGTAAATGGTAATTATGCAGCTTTATGTCCTAAAGAAATAATTGCATTAGCAAAAAATACAGATTCAAAAATTGAAGTTAATTTATTTTATTCTAGTGAAAAACGTAAAAAAGCAATTACCAAAATTTTAAAAAAATCAGGTGCAAAAGAAATTTTTGGATTAAATAAAAAATCATCCACAAAATTATTAGGAATTGACAGTGCAAGAAGAATTGTAGATAAAAATGGAATATTTTCAGCAGATGTTGTTTTAGTTCCATTAGAAGATGGTGATAGAACAATTGCATTAAAAAAAGCAAAAAAGAAAATTATTACATTCGATTTAAATCCTCTTTCAAGAACTGCTGAAACAGCTGATATTACAATAGTGGATAACGTAACACGTGCTATGAAATTACTTGTTACTGAATCAAAAAATGAAGGAAAAAAATCTATTAAATATAATAATAAAAAAAATCTTAAACTATCAATTTTAGAAATTAGAAAAAATTTAGAAAGAAGGGCAAAAAATGCATAAAACAATTAAAGATATTACACAAATGAAAAGAAAAGAAAAAATCACTGTTTTAACAGGATATGATTCTACAATGGTAACATTATGTGAACAAGTGGACATAATTCTTGTAGGAGATAGTGCAGGCATGGTCATGCTTGGATATGAGAATACATCATCAGTGACCATGGAAGATATGATTAGATTTACAACAGCTGCAAAAAATGCAAGAAAAAATTCATTGATTGTTTCAGATTTACCAATCAATTCCTACAAAAATGAAAAGGATGCTGTTACAAATTCATTAAGACTAATGGAAGCTGGTGCGGATGCAATAAAATTAGAAGGAGGAAGGGAAATTGCAGATATAATAAAATCAATAACAGAATCAAAAATACCAGTTATGGGTCATTTAGGATTATTACCACAAACTGCTGAAAAATACACAGTTCAGGGAAAAACAAAAGAAAATGCAATTCAATTGATTGAAGATGCAAAAATAATTACAGAATCAGGTGTATTTAGCATAGTTTTGGAGATGGTTTCCAGTCAAGTTGCAAAAATAATTACAGAAAAAATTTCTGTGCCAACCATAGGAATTGGTTCAGGGAAAAATTGTGACGGACAAGTTTTGGTAGTTCATGACATGTTAGGATTATTTGAAAAAATAAAACCAAAATTTGCAAAAAGATATCTATCTTTATCTGAAGAAATAAGAAATGCTGTAAAATCATATGTAGAAGAAGTTAAAAATGAAAAATTTCCAGCAATTGAAAATGAATTTCAAATGGATGAAGACGAATACAATAAACTGAGGAAAGAAATTGTCTAAAAGAAAATTAGAGCATCCATCATTAGATATAGTTGAATCAAAAGGTACAGAACTTTCTGGTAAAAAAATTGTGTTATGTATTGCTGGAAGTGTTGCAGCATACAAATCAATTGAATTAGCAAGATTGTTAATGAGACATGGCGCAAAAGTTACCTGTGTAATGAGTAGAGCTTCGACAAAAATGATTCAGCCTGATTATATGAAATGGGCAACAGGAAATGATGTCATTACAAAATTAACAGGCAAACTAGAACATATCAATATTGCAGATTATAAAAGATCAGATCTCATTATTGTGTATCCAGCAACTGCCAATACATTAGGTAAACTTGCAAATGGAATTGATGATACACCAATTTCAACAGTACTTACTGTAGGATTTGGTTCTAAAACACCAATTGTCATGGCTTTAGCAATGCATGCATCAATGTATGACAATATTGCAGTTAAGAAAAATATTTTATTTTTAAAAAATAAAATAGATTTTGTTACACCAAATATGATAGAAGGAAAAGCAAAAGCATCAGAACCAGAAGAAGTACTTGATTTTGTTTTAAACAAATTTGGATTGTCATCTAAATTACGTGGAAAAAGAATTTTGATGACTGCTGGACCAACAATTGAACAAATTGATCCTATCAGAGCAATTACAAATCAAAGTTCGGGTAAAACAGGAGTAAGTTTAGCAAAAGAATTGGTTTCTGCAGGTGCAAAAGTTACATTTGTTTATGGTCCAGGTAACGAAATTCCACCAAAAGGTGCAAAGATCATTAATGTTGTAACAAGTAAAGAAATGTTTGATGTTGTAAAAAGAGAATTAAAAAATAAATTTGATATTGTTATAATGGCTGCTGCAGTATCAGACTATATCCCTAAAAATCCAAGTGCAAAAAAAATTAAAAGTTCAAAAATAAATCTTTCAATTAGCCTCAAAAAAGCACCTAAAATCATAGATCATATTAAAAAAATACAAAAAAATGTTCTATTAGTTGGCTTTAAAGCAGAAACAAATGTCACAAATGCTCAGTTAATCAAATCAGCTAAAAAGAAATTAAAAGAATCATCATCAGATATGATCATAGCAAATGATATTGGAACATCAAGATATATAAAAAATTCTAAAAATAATCAAATTATAATTGTAGATTTAAAAAAGAATATTGTTTCTGGTTGGATGAAAAAAGAAAAAATTGCAAAAATTATAAAAAAACAAATTGAATTAAAAATACAATGAAAGAAATTAATTCAGAATACAAAAAAAGGAATATGAAAATTTGGAATGAAGTTGCTCCAAGGTATCATAAAAGATGGGCCAGTGTAAATAAGGGGCCATTTCAAAGTACAAAAAAATTAATTGAATTAATAAAAATTAATAAAAATAATCTTGTTTTAGATATTGCATGTGGAACTGGAGTAGTAACAAAACAAATCCAAAAAAAAATTGGTAAATCAGGACATGTAATAGGAATTGATACATCAACAACTGCAATTAAAATTGCTAAAAAAGAAAATGAGAAAAATAAAAATTTAGATTTTCTAAATGCTGATGCTGAAAATTTCTCTTTTTCAAAAAAATTTGATATAGTAACTTGTCAATATGCATTATTCTTTTTTCCTAATGCACAAAAAGCATTAAAAAATATAAAAAATAGCCTCAAAAAATCTGGAATGATAGGGATATCTGTTCATGGTAGTAATGATAATGTTCCATTTTTTAGTAGTATTCTAGATTCTGCTACAAAATACATACCAGATTATATTCCTCCGGGAACACCAAATTTAGATAGATTTGGTACAAAATCTGCATTAAGAACAGAAGTTAGAAAAGCAGGATTTACAAATATTGTAACTAAAGAATTTATTTTTAATTATAATCCAGGAAAATTTGAAGATTATTGGAAGAATTATATCAAATACATTGCAAAACCTCTAAAGGAAAAACTGAATGCATTAGAATACTCAAAACGTAAAGAATTCAAAAATTCTGTTAAAGAAAAAACTCTACAGTA
>CALCPD010000015.1 GCA_937897875.1 uncultured Nitrosopumilaceae archaeon | reverse complement strand
GGAATTCCAGCATATGTTGCAGAACCAATTCCAGATGTAATTCCGGGTACAATTTCATATTTTACTTTATGTTCTTTTAAAAATTCAGCTTCCTCTCCACCACGTCCAAAAATAATTGGGTCACCGCCCTTTAGTCTAACAACATGTTTTGTAGATTTTGCATATTCAACCATTAAATCATTAGTGCCATTTTGATGACTTGTATCATCACCTACGGAACGACCAACATAGACTTTTTTTGCAGTTTTAGGAATCATAGAAACAATTTTTTTACTAACTAATCTATCATACAAAACAACATCAGCTTTTTGGATTAATTCAACAGCTCGTAGAGTAATCAACTTACTATCTCCAGGACCTGCTCCAACAAGATACACTTTACCAGTCATGTCGTATTCCATTCCTCCACTTTTTGTCTCCAATTTAATGCAAGATCATTGATTCCCTTACTACGCAATTCTTCTCCTACCTGTTTACCCAGTAGTTTAGGATTATTTTTATCACCAGATTTTGTTACTTGTAGAGATTGTTTACCATCAACTGAGAAAGCATATACGGTAAGATTCATCTCATCTCCATCAGATTTTGCATAAGCACCTAAAGGAAATCTACATCCAGAATCAATATAATCAGATAGTGCACGTTCAGCCTCAATTTCCAATCGGGAATCAGTATCTTCAATTTTTTTAAGCATGTCAATCGTTTGAACATCATCAGTTCTTGCAACTATTGCAATAGCACCTTGACCAGGAGAAGGTGAAAAATCATCTACGGATAGAGGAGTGAAATTGACATCAACTCCTAATCTAGAAATTCCTGCTTGTGCAAGTACAATAGCATCATAATTTTCGCCAGATGTCTTATTGATTCGAGTCTCAATATTTCCTCTAATTGGTTTAACAGTTACATCAGACCTTTGTCGTGAAATCTGAACAGCACGACGTAATGAACTTGTACCGATTACAGAACCAGGTTTTATTTTATCTAAAGATGAATCATCAGATGAAATAAAAACATCATTAACTTTTTCACGTTTTGGAATTGATGCAATTATTAAATTATCAGCTAATTCAGAAGGAACATCTTTTAGACTATGTACTGCAAAATCAATTTCTTTTGCTGCAACTGCCTTGTCAATTTCTTTTTCAAAAATCCCTTTTTGTTCAATTGTAAATAGTGGTCTTGTATCAGTATCACCTTTAGTAGTAATTGGTTTAATTTCATATTCGCAATCAGAATTTACTTTTTTTAATTCTGAAATAACCCAATTTGTTTGGGCCATAGATAATTTACTGCCTCTTGCACCAACTACGTACTTCATTTCTTCACCGACTTTAATGCACTATGATATGCATCTAATGTTTTGTTTAGATCATTTTCAGTATGAGCATCAGATAAGAAAACAACCTCAAATTGAGATGGAGGAATAAAGACACCTTCTTTCAACAGAGTTCGAAATAATTTCTGGAATTTTTTACCATCTGCTTTTTTAGATGTTTTAGAGTCAATTACAGGCTTGTTTGTAAAGAAAATTTGAAACATTGATGCTGTAAAATTGATTTGGTGAGGGATTTTCATGTCAGTAGCCATGTCATCTAATGCAGTAGATAATAACAAATTGAATCGTTCAAGTTTTGAATAGAGTTTGTTTTTCATTTTGTTAATTGTCTTAATAGAACTGATTGCAGCACTAACAGAAATTGGGTTTCCAGCAAAAGTACTTGCCTGGTAAACTTTTCCACCTGGAGATAACAAGTTCATTATTTCTTTTTTACCACCAACTGCTGAAATTGTAAAACCATTACTCAAAGCTTTTGCTAAAGTTGTAATATCAGGTTTGATACCAAAGTGTTCTTGTGCCCCACCAGGAGAGACTCTAAAACCAGTAACCACTTCATCAAAAATTAATGGGATATTATTCTCTTTAGTGATTTTTCGTAAATCTGAAAGGAAATTTTTTTCAGGTAAAATCAATCCCATGTTAGCTAAAATTGGTTCAACAATTAAACCAGCAATATCTTTATTTTTAGAAATTGTTTTTTGTAGAGATTCAATATTGTTATACTCGACAACTAGAGTATTCTTTGAAACTTCATCTAAGCCACCATCAGAAACAGAAATTCCATTATGTGCAGAACCAGAACCGGCTTTAACTAAAACAGAATCATGTGCACCATGATAACATCCTTCAAATTTAATTATTTTTTTCTTTTTGGTATAGCCGCGTGCCAATCTAATTGCAGTCATTGTAGCTTCTCCACCAGTATTCATTAATCGTACTTTATCCATTGATGGAAAATTACCAAGAATCAATTTGGATAATTCGATTTCAGATGCAGTAGGAGTGCAATACAGTGTTCCCTTTGAAAGTTGTTTAGTTACAGAATCCAGAATCTCTTTTCTTCTATGGCCCAACAGCAAAGCACCATATGCGTTACAAAAATCAATGTAACGGGTATTATCCTCATCCCAGATGTATGCACCATTAGCCTTTTTTGTAAAAAATGGATAAGGATCAAAATACCTAACAGGGCTATTTACGCCTGATGGAATAACTTTTTTGGAATCAGTAAATAATTTTCTAGATTTAGACATAATCAGTCTATAATACGGTCATTATTATTCCTAATTTGCGCTCTTTGGGCTTGGAATTTGCCTCGAAACACAAATGCTGCAATTATAGTTCCAATAAAAGGAGCAGTCCAGTATAGCCACAAATCATCAAATGTTCCAGATAGCAATGCAGGGGCAAGGGCTCTAGCAGGATTCATGGATGCTCCAGAAATAAAAGCCAAAAACAAAATATCCAATGCAACAATCCCACCAATTGCAACTCCACTAAATCCTCTCAAACCTTTAGTGTATACAACATAGAAAATTACAGCCATTAGCATCAAAGAAGCTAAAACTTCTACAGAAAATATCAAAAAGATTGAAAAATCATAATTAGGAGCATTAGCACCAAGATTTGGTTTTTCTCCAATGAAGGTTAGTACAAAAAGGGAACCCAACAAGGCGCCGATAATTTCTGCAATTAAATAATACAAAACTTGAATCTTTGTTATGTGTCCTGTAATATAGTATCCAATAGTTACGGCAGGATTAAAATGCGCCAAAGAAATTTTTCCAAATGAATAAACTCCAATTAATAATGCAATAAATGGTGCAACAGCTGCAAAAGGGATTCCCAGACTTCCGTCAAAAAATTCAACATCATATACAATTGAACCAGTAGCAAAAACTACAAGAATAAAAGTTCCAATTAATTCCACAGTAAAAATTTGTAAATTAGAATAAGTCATCAAACATCATTTTCAAGTGAATCCAATAAATTCAAAACGTCATTTTTAATTTGATCTCGAATTTTTCTTACATCATCAATTGATTTTCCTTTAGGATCCTCAACATTCCAATCATCAACATCTTTAACAAACAATGATGGACATGATTCTTTATCCATACATCCCATGTTGATAGTTTTATTGGAATTTTTAATCATTGATGAGGATAATAATTGAGGTTGTTGATTTTTCAAATCAATTCCAATTTCAGCCATTACTGAAACAACCACCGGATTAAGAGTAGATGATGGCGAGGTTCCAGCACTAATTACATTAAATCGATTTTTAGCAAATTTTTTAAAAAACGCCTCAGCCATTTGACTTCTCCCAGCATTTTCTACGCACACAAATAGAATATTTTTAGGAATATCCATAAAATAACATAAATATCAGTTTATATAAATTTAAATTGATATGAATGGAATCAGTCTTCTAAAATGCATATGTGATGAAACAAGATTTGAAATTTTAGGATTATTACAAAAAAATCATGAACTATGTGTAAATGATTTTGTTAATGAATTAAAAAAAGATCAGCCACTAGTATCGCATCACCTTAAAATATTAAAAAAATGTGGAATTGTAAAATCCAGAGATGAAGG
>CALCPD010000014.1 GCA_937897875.1 uncultured Nitrosopumilaceae archaeon | reverse complement strand
TTAATTATCGTGCTTTGGTTTGTACGACTCAATATATCATAATTCTAACCGATCTATATAACACTATAACTTGAAAATTTAAAAAATTAACTATGAAAAAAAATATGATTAAAAAATTTGGTTTCTAAATTAACAAGTATAAAAAATGTAATAATTTTAAAAAAATTAGATAAAGTATAGAAAAATTTCAGATGAATTATCAAAAAGACTTTTATGATAATTTATTCTCCGAAACCATATGACTACTGCAAATATTGAAACTAATCACGGAAAAATTTCATTTGAATTATTACCAGACTTAGCTCCAGAAACTGTAAGAAATTTTGAAAAATTAACTAAAGATGGATTCTATGATGGAACATTATTTCACAGAGTAATTCCAGGATTTATGATTCAAGGTGGAGACCCTAATACAAAAACAGATAACAAAGGTTCTTGGGGAATGGGAGGACCAGGATATAATATTAAGGCAGAATTTAGTTCAAGATCACATTTACGAGGTATTGTTTCAATGGCAAGATCACAAGATCCTAACAGTGCAGGCTCACAATTTTTCATTGTAACATCAGATAGTGCATTTTTAGATAGAGAATACACTGTATTTGGACAAGTAAAAGAAGGAATGGATGTTGCAGATAAAATTGTAAATGCACAAAGAGATGGAAACGATTGCCCATTAGAAAAAGTAGAAATGACAAAAATTACTTTAGAATAAATGAATACAAAAATTCTTTCAATATTTGCAATTTTTACTTTAATTCTAGTAATTCCAACTGCTAATGCACAAATATCATTAGGTGGGGAAGCAAAACAGGAATTAATTGAAATAAAATTAAATCCTGAAGGAGAAATTAATGTTAAACATATAGTAAGAGGTTCAAATACAGGTTCAACTTTATTCATATTTGATAACGCAATAATTCCAGAAAAAAACTTAGTGGGAGAAAATGAAATAGGTAAAGAAATACAATTAGGAATTATTGATGACGGGTTAGGAAATAAATCCGTATTTGTTTTGCCATCAAAATATGATGCAATTATAGAATATAGTTTAGAAGATATGATTTTAAAAGATAATTTATTTACCACTACAGTTTCATATAATGAAAAATTTAGTATAATATTTGATGAATCAACTGAAATAATTTTTGTAAATAACAATTCAATATTTTTAGAGGATAAAAAAGGAATTGCAGTTAGTGGTGGTGGAGATGCTAAAATTGAATTTTATTCTAATCCATCAAAAATATCAAAAGAGATCGTATGGGAAGAAAATAAATTTGATGTAGAAATCATAGGGGATGCTAAAATTGAAAAATTCAATTTTGATCAAGAATCAAAAAGTATTAGTTTTGACATAACTGATGAAAATAAATTTGTGACAATAAAATTATCAGAAGAATTGTTAGGTGGTCCATATCTGACATTATTAAATGATGAAAAAATTAAGCATTCAAAATATGTTAATGATGAAAAAATCATATTATTGAGCATCATGCCAGAATCAAAAGGGACAATTACAATTATTGGAACTACAGTAATTCCAGAATTTTCAATGTTTATTCCGTTAATTATGGGATTTCTGATAATTTTGACTGTTCCAGCAATGAGAAAATTTAGTCTCCGCTAGAACCACAAGAACAAAAACCATATTCATCTATTCTAACATCACATACAGGACATTTTTCACCGTATTCAACTTCCCATGGTTCTTTACCAAAAAGTTTGAAATGATCATCAATTTCTATTGGAACTTCACGCTTTTTATCCAATGACTTGTATACATATAGAAACTATACATAGATTATCTGAGAAAACTATGAAAATAGAATGTGGTTGTCATTGTATAAAGTGTAAAAGCACAAATCTGGAATCAAATAAAATAGGAATTACTGAAAAAGATGGATATTTTGACATGCATCATACGTGTCAAGAATGTAATGCACATTTTGATCATTTAGATGGAGAGATTTTTGCTAATTGCTCAAAATGTAACTATTCTTCTAATTAGATAATGGAATTGATTCAATTGAATAACGAATTTGATTTTCAGTTGAAGTTTTAGTGAATTTTTTATTTAAAGCCATTTTTGCTAAAGCTTTTGAAACATCCAGTGTACTTGTAGCCCAGCCATATTCTCTAAGTTGTTGAACAGTTTCGCCAACTGATCTTGGTGAATCAAAAAATTTACTAGTTTCTAAAATTTTTAGTTTTGATAAAATTTCACTAGATTGAATATACTTTGGTTCATTAAATTCTGGTTCAAATGTTTCTGCATCATCTAGATATTCTAAACCATGATCATTTTTATTTGAAATTGATTTTGGACTTGATTCATATACAATTTTT
Organism: uncultured Nitrosopumilaceae archaeon; assembly: GCA_937897875.1. Classification (GTDB taxonomy): domain Archaea; phylum Thermoproteota; class Nitrososphaeria; order Nitrososphaerales; family Nitrosopumilaceae; genus Nitrosopumilus. The sequence goes on along the minus strand of CALCPD010000014.1, from coordinate 4,570 downwards.
GCTTGATTTTCTGGCATATATTGAGAAATATTGTCTATAATTTCACCTAATGTTTGATTATCAACATAGAAATCTCTAGAATCCACCTCAATCTCATTCTCACCTATTTTGAGTTTTATTCGTGCCAATGAAAATAATTAGGTTAATTTTGATTTATTGAGATAGCTCTAATGAGATTTAAGATTAAATCAAAAATTTTACACAAATAATGAAGATTTTTTTTTAATTTTAGCTTAAAATAAAATATTTTGAAAACTAGTCATGAAATCAGTAAAGAAAAAAAGTACAATTATTCTATTTTTATTATTACTAAGTATTTTTGGATATTCACAATTTCAATCTGCATCACAGATATCAGTAAGTATTTCTGAAAATGCGATCATTAATGAAAATGATTCAAAATATGAAATTGAATTAGAATTTACAAATCCATCATTATTGACATTACCAGCTGGTAAAAGTGAATTTTTTGTATTTTATGACAATGAAAAAGTAGGGAAAGGAGATTTAGAATCATTCACATTATATCCAATTAGCAGTATATCGGTTAAAGGTACTTTCACGACAGATACAAATTCGGATGAATCTAAATCTGTAAAAATTTCAGGAATAATAAAATATGATTTATTGGTCACAACCATAGAAATTCCATTTGATTACTACCCCACAAAAGAACAAACAAGGAAATTTATACAATAAATTTAATTTTTTATTTAATGCTTACAGTTTTTGGATCAACTGCTCATGATACAATTCGAACACCAACTAAAACTCTAAAAAATGTTTTAGGAGGAGCTGCAACATATGCTGCAATTTCATCAAGTAATTTTGTTAAAACTGGATTAATTGCAGTAGTTGGAGATGACTTTTCAAAAAAGAATCATAATATTTTATCAAAATATCTAGATTTACAAGGATTAGCAATAAACAAAGGAAAAACATTTCGATATGATGGAAAATATGACAATACTCTAAGCACAAGATCTACCTTAAAAACAGAATTGAATGTTCTTGAAAATTTTAAACCAGTTGTCCCAGATGAGTATAAAAAATCACAATTTGTTTATCTTGCAAATAATGATCCAGAACAAAATACTAAATTAATTAAAGAATTTGATAATGTAAAATTTTCAATGTGTGATACTATAGATTTTTGGATTTCAACAAAAAGAGATGCAGTAATTAAAATGATAAAAAATGTGGATGCAGTTGTAATTAATGATGAAGAAGCTAAATTGCTAACAAAAGAACACAATCTAATCAAATGTGCAAAAAAAATGAAACAATGGGGTGCAAAATATGTAATAATTAAAAAAGGTGAACATGGTTCTTTGATGTTTTTTGATGATGTAGTTTTTCCTACAGCAGGATTTTCATTAGAAAATGTTGTAGATCCTACAGGTGCAGGAGATTCATTTGCAGGTGCAATGATTGGATATCTTGCTAGTAAAAAAACAACAAAGATTTCAGAAATAAAAAAAGCAGTGGTATATGGAAATGTACTTGGTTCATTTGCAGTTGAAAGATATGGGTTAGATGGTTTATTAAAAATAAAAAAAGGGGATATTACAAAACGTTTGAAATCATACGAAAAAATGATCCAGTTCTAAAAAGACTTAAGTAAATAATTTTAAAAATAAATTATCATGTCAGAAAAAAATAGTAAATTAGATGATAGATTAGATGAAATTTTCAAACTACAAAAAGGTCTATCTGAAATAATGAAATTAGATAGGTATCCAAAAGATACAGAAGGTAGAGTTTCTGCATTATGTACTGCAATTATGCATGAAGCTGTTGAATTACAAAGAACTACAAATTGGAAATGGTGGAAAACGCCTACGGAATTTGATCAAAATGAGGCTAGAGAGGAATTAATTGACATATGGCATTTTGTAGTTCAAGCATCATTAGAATTGAAATTAACACCTGATGACATCTTAAATGAATACAAAAGAAAAAATCAAATTAATCACGAAAGACAAAAAAATGGTTACTAGCTTTTTTTAATTGTATTAATTATTGATTCAATATTTGTTTCATTAATTAAATTTAGAAGTGTAATTTCTTTTTGAAAATATTTTATTTCTGATTCTGAAACAGTTAGAAATGGTTCAGGACTAGTGGAATTAATTATTCTCTTATCATTGTCAATTCCATTTTTATATAATTCAAATAATGAATGTCCAGATTTATGACCCCAAACTTCTTTCCCACATACAATAATTGTTTTAATTTTTTTATTTTCATTTACATGCTTTATCATAGAGTCAATTCCTTTATTTTCAGTAAATAATCTTCCAACAATTGCAATTTTATCAATTATTTCAGAATTTTTAATTTCTTTTAATAATTTAATGCTAGAAAGTGTACATACACAAATTGAGGAGTTAGAATTTCCAATATAGAATTCTTCTGGAATTGGTAAAAGGGCTTCACAAATTTTTCCAATAGCATCACTTAATTTATTCAAAGTATTTCTGAAACTGTTTTTGCAATGAATTCAATATTTTTTTTGGTTACTTTAGGATGAATTGGTAAAGAAAGTACACTTGATGCAGCCCAATCAGTAATTGGTAATTTAGTTTTTGATTTGTAAAATGGTGTTTTATGTACAGGTATTGGGTAATATGATGCAGCACCTATTCCTTTTGCATTAAGTTTTTTCAAAAGCATATTACGTTTAGATGTACTAATTGTGTATAGATACCAGTTAACATTTTCATTTTTTCTTTCTACTGGAAGATCAAGATTTGATTTTGAAAGTAATTTTGATAAAAGTTTTGCATTTTTTTCTCTAGTCTTTAAAAATTTTGGTAGTTTTTTCATTTGAACTGTAGCTATTGCTGCATTAATTTCAGGTAATCTTAGATTAAGTCCAAGTAGTCTTGTATCATATCCCTTTAGCATTCCATGATTTCTAATCATTAGTAATTTGTCTCTTAATTTTTTGTTATTTGTAACAATAAATCCACCTTCTCCAGCAGTCATTACTTTTGCAGGATACATACTGAAACATCCCATTTCAAAGAAAGTTCCCGTATGTTTTTTCTTAAAAGTGGAACCAAGTGATTGAGCTGAATCCTCTATTATTGGTATGTTAAATTTTTTAGCAATTTCAGAAATTCTATCTAAGTAAGCTACATTTCCATAAAGATGAACAGGAACTATTGCTTTGGTATTTTTTGTAATTTTTTTCTGAAGATCATTTGGATCCATTGTAAAATTTTCTTTTAAAATATCAACAAAAACAGGTTTTGCACCTGTAGAATATACAGAATTTGCAGTTGCAACAAAAGTAAAAGATGGAATTAAAACTTCGTCACCATGCTTGATATCCAATGCGTATAATGCTGCTTGTAATGCTGCAGTACCAGAATTAACAGCTATAGTGTATTTTGAGTTTACAAATGATGAAACAGATTTCTCAAACTCTTGAACATATTTGCCACCTTGATTTGCAGAAGAAGTTAATGCTCCATTTTTAAGAATGGATGTAACTACTGAAATCTCTTCTCTGCCTAGATAAGGAATGTTTATGGGTATTTTCAATATTTAATATCGTAACAGCTACTCTATAAATCTCATTTAATAGCTATGAATTTTTATATTTCAAAAAGTGGCAAATCATAGAATGAAACCTCGTCATTTAGAAAAAACAGATACGGGTTACAAAGTGTATTTGTACATTTTCTATACTTGTGGTGCCATCATGGCTTCAACATTAATTTTTGGTGTTTATGCTACTATGCTGGAATGGTTAGCAAATGGAACCTATGTTATGGGGGAAGTGATTCACAATACAACTATTCCGTTTGAAAATTTTGCCAGAGTATCAACTTGGATATTTTTTTCTACAATAATTGGATGGTACTGCGTAACTAGAATTGGATGGAAACGAACTGCAGGTAATAAAATAATTGGAGCCAGAATGGCTTTACTACAATTAATGCTACTTGGATTTGCAATAATTTGTTTCTATGAAGTATTATACAATTTTACAGTTTTGAATGCACAGATAACAGCAGGAGTTGTTAATGGATTAGTTCCAGATATTGATATGTTATCAGTTGCATATCCAGATCCTGATCGACCATGGAATTTAGTTTTTGCAACTAAAGTTTTTCTTGCAGGATTCATTATTACGGCACATGCATTTTATCTAAGTGTAAAACCTAGAAAAAGTTTAGATGATGACGAATTATAGTAAAAAAATTAATGTTTTATTGAAATTATTTTAAAAAAAATCTAACTAAAATCATGTTTTATAGTATTACATACACAGTATACTATGGGATTATTTGGATCAAGTAAAAATGATTTAAAATGTAAAAAGTGTGGAACTGTATTACCTGATTCTGAAAGACTGAAAAGACATCAAGAAAAAGCCCACAATAAAAAAAAGGAAAAATGCCGAGCGTGTGGTGCTGAATTTGATTATACAGAAGAATTAAGAAAACATAAAAAAAATTGTAAATGATTATTCTAAAAATTCAATAGATTAAGATTTTGCAGGTCTTTTTAGTGATTTTTCAATTGATTCCAAATTTGCAATTTGATTTTTAGAATT
>CALCPD010000013.1 GCA_937897875.1 uncultured Nitrosopumilaceae archaeon | reverse complement strand
GAAATTGATTTGATAATTTCTTGCATATTATCATTTTTTCTAAAAAAATCTGTTTTTAAATTTCTAATTGATTTGATTACTCCGTTTTTGTTTATTTTTAGTACATCTTGACCATCTATTCCATACCAATCCGATCCCTGTTTTTCCCAAAGAAAAACTTGACCACTATTGATTGAATTATCTACGTCTATTGAAAATTGATTTTTCATCTTAAATGGTTATTTTATCATTAACCATTGGTGCATATGTTTCAAATCCAAATTGTTCGTGAATTTCTTTAGCAAATATTTGGCATGATTCTGAGTCTCCATGAACTGTCCATACTTTGGGATTTCCTTTGATTGTTTTCATCATTGCAAATAATTCTTTTTTATCTGCATGTCCAGAAAATTGGAATTGTTTTACTTCTGCTTGAACATTTAGATCTTTTCCTCTAGCTGATACTTTGCCTGTATCTAGTAATTTTTTACCTGGTGTACCTTCACCTTGATAAGAAACTAAAGCAATTCCGTTTTTACTATCAAATGATAATTGTTGCAAGTAATACACTGCATTACCTCCAACTAACATTCCAGCTGGAGAAATGACAACACATGGCTCACCCATCGCACGTTTTCTTTCTGCATGTTCTCTAATTGCAGTTGAACTTTTAATTGCTTCAGCAAATATTTTTGGATCTCTTAGATAATCTGGATTTTTAAACATTATTTCATTTACTTTTAGTGCCATTCCGTCCATTATGATTTTATGTTTGAAATTTGCACTTCGTAAAATACAAGCCATTTCTTGGGAACGTTCAACTGAAAATGATGGAATAAATAAAATTCCTTTTCTATCCATTACTTCATTTGCAAATTCAATTAATTGTTGTTCTGATGTTTTTCTAGGTATTTGTTCTGTTTTTGCATACGTACTTTCAGTAATTAGTAAATCTATTTCTCCTATGTCTGTATCCATCTCTCGTAACATTCTTGAACCATTTGTTTTGATATCACCTGTATAGAACAATCGTTTTTTTTCTGATTCAACTAATACAGTACTTCCACCAATTACATGACCTGATTCTCTAAATTCAAAAGTTGCATTTCCTTTAGTTACTTTTTGTTTAAATCCAATCTCTTTTGCATTTTTCATCATATTGTTTAATTCTGGTAAGTCAAATGGATGTGAATTTTTTTCAATTTTTAACATGTCATTAATTAATAATTTTGAAAGGTCAAAAGTTGGTGGAGTAGCGTAAACATCTGTATTTCCACTTACAAATAATGATGGAACATTACCTGAATGGTCTAAATGAGCATGAGTGATAATAATCGCATCTAAATCTTTAGGTTTTACATGTAGAGGATATTGAGGAGGTGAACCTCTTCTTCCGAACATTACTCCATAATCCAATAGTAATTTTGTACCATTACAATTAACCAAAAATCCTGATCTGCCTACTTCGTTTGCAGCACCTAATACTTGTACATCCAAGAATTACATGGATTTTCATCGACCTTAAAACCTTTTTAGATTAGACCCGATCATTATCCCTAATATAGAATCGACAAAAGCTTTAATTAGTGACAGCTAAGATTGGATCCTCATGGGACGAACCTATGATCAATGGATAGCTGAACAAGACCAAGCTGTCGTAGCAAAAACTCGTGCAGGTGACGAAGGAAACAAAGTACTTCTAAACCAGATCAATTGGATTTGGGTTAACAATCTTATGAACAAGAAAGCAGAACTTAACCCATCATCCGCAGAATTACTCGATTGGGTAACATCTGGTCAGATTGATGCAATGAGAAAATAAACGTAAACACATCACGTTACTTTTTATTTTTAAATTTTTGATTCTAGATTCTGCGCATAAATTTTTCTTCGATCATTTTCATAACAGGGTTATGATATTCAATCATGGTTTAAATAGTGATATTGGGATATCTAACTTGTAATGCCAATAGCAATACTTCCAGACATTGACGAACAAAGATGTATCGGATGTGCACTATGTGTAGAAATCTGTACAACACTTGGTCCTGATGTCCTTAGAGTAAAACCTGTTGAAGGCTGGAAGAGAGGTAAAGCATTCGTTTTCTACCCAGAAAGATGTATTTCTGATGGTGCATGCATAGGTGTATGCCCAACAAAATCAATCTTTTGGATGAGACCAATGAATTACACTGCTGGACAACCAGTACCTCTTCACAAAAACGGTATCTTCATCAAAGGTTGGGCAGAAGACGCAGCACTATAAGGCTGAATCTTTTAGCACATTCTTTTTATTTTTATTTATTAAAGTAATTTTTTTACCCAAATGATTTTTTCTTAATCTCTTTTGGCAATATTTTTACAAAATATTTCAAAAATTCATCTTTTTTATCATAATGTATTTCTGAAAATTTATTTTTCTTAAAGAAATCTTCCCAGGTTTTTTGAAATTCAGTAAACTCTTTTGGATCATAATTCATTCTAGAACTTTCATGATGTGCAGCAGGAAATATATCTGAAATTTCAATTGGAATTAATCCCATATGTGGATTATATTGACATACTTGAAATGTCTCAAATTCTTTCACTTTCTTTTTTAGAGATAGATATTGTTGAGATAGATATCCTGGTTTTGTACTGGATTCTTTTGTTATCAGTAGTTTCTTTTTCTTTGATTTGAATTTTCTAACTATTTTATGAAATGATTGAACTTCTGGGCGATATTGATCTTCTTTACTAAATAGAAAAATTGCTCTTTCTTTGAATTTTGGTGTACCTAAACCTAAAAATTCAGAATTTTCAGTCATAACTTCAATCATTTCAAATAATTTTGGATGGGCTCTTGCCTTTTTTATCACATACTCCCATAACCTTCCTTCATGAATTGCTTGTTTCACTTTGTCTACCTCTAGTTTAATTGCATACAAATTATGAATTGCTAATTCGTTTATTTTCACTGTATTTTCTAATTGACGGAATTGATCAGGAGTATATTTGGAACATATTTCGCAGTTACATGGGAATATTTCAATATCTGATAAATAACGTGTTCCATCATCTGTAATGTATCTTAATTTTTTAGCATACAACATGTATGATGCTGAATCAAACGAATCACATCCTAATGCTATTGCAAACGGTATTGTAAGTGGATGACCTGCTCCAAAAAGATGTAGTGGTATTGATTCTGGCATTTGTTTTTTTGCAGCTACAATCATTTGTGCTAATAATCTATACTCATATGATTCCATAAATTCAACTGGACTTCCTAATGCTAACATCTTGAAACCCATATTGACTAATGCTTTTGTTGATTTTGCTACTAAATCAAAATGCTCTCCTCCTTGAATTGGACCAATCCAGATTTGGCCATTGTTTTTACTATCGTCAAGAGTTTGTTTACAAACTGTAAGTGTATGTTTAACGTATGCTTCAGCCTTTTTAATTGGTAATCCATAACCTGTCGGTTTATCTAATGGAATTGCAAAGTCTGTTAATATCCCTGTTTCAAAATTTGCCATATCCGGTGGTAACACTTCTAGGTCACCATACTCTAACACTTGATATCCTCCAGAATCTGTCATGATTGATTTATCAAAATTTATTATTTTATGAATTCCTTTTTTTACTGCTTCATCACCATAATTATTTTTTGTAATGTATGCATTTGTAATAACAACATCAAAACCAATCTCTTTAATTTTTTTTGATGGTATTGTTTGTTTGACTGGATGAATGACAGGAACAAATGCAGGTGTCTCTATCTTACCATGATTTGTATACATGGTTCCAATTCTTCCTGCTAGATCTGTCTTAGAAATTTCAAACAAGTAATTAGAGAAAATTATAGGTGTTATTTAATTAATGAGTAAAAAATTTTTCTAAATCGTTATTTTTTGTTACTAAATTTAACCAATCTACTTCTTCATTACCTTCTTTTTTGGAAATAATTTCTAATACTTTTTCCACCACCTGTTGAATATTTTTTTTACTAACGTCTATTTGAAATGCTTTTTCTTCAAATTTTTCAATTGTATCGTGCATAATAATTCCTAATACTTCACTACCTGTATTTTCTTTAATTTTAATTTCTAAATAATTTCTCTCTTTATAGACTAATTCTAAATCGTATGGATTTCTTCTTAATATTATGATTATTTTTACTTGATTTTTTTCTAAAACATATGGTGCTAAATGACCTACAACTATTGTATCATTTAATTTTCTTTCTCCAAGAATTTTTGCAAGTTTTTTAGTATCCACATCATTTGTATTTTCATTTTTTTCAAATAATCCTAATTCTTTTGCAACAATATTGATATCTACTATTGGGAAATTCAGTTTTTCTGAAATTTTTTTTGTAATTGTATGTTTACCTACGCCTGGATTTCCAGTGATTACTATTGACATAAAATTAAATTATTAGAACTAGATTAAACGATTTCTGCAATACTAATAAGTAGAATTAAATTTTTGTGGGTATTGCAAATTGGATTAATTGGAAAAGCAAATGTTGGAAAATCAACATTTTTTTCAGCTGCAACTGAAACAACTGTAGCTTCTGGCAATTTTCCATTTACAACAATTGAACCAAATGTTGGTGTGGCTTATGTTCAATCTGATTGTGCTTGTAAACATTTTGATCTTAAACATGAAAATCCATTATGTATTAATGGCACTAGATTAATTCCAGTAAAATTAATTGATGTTGCAGGTTTAGTTCCAGGAGCACATGAAGGTAAAGGATTGGGAAATCAATTCCTTGATGATGCAAGACAAGCTGAAATTTTAATTCATGTTGTTGATATTGCAGGTACTACTGATATTCAAGGTCAACCAATATCTGTTGGTGCACATGATCCTTTAGAAGATATTGCATTTGTACAAGATGAATTTGATCAATGGTTTGTTGATATTCTTAAAAGAGAATGGGATAAGATAACTCGTGAAATAGATCAAAAACGAGCAAAACTTACTGACGGAATTGCAAAAAGATTTAGCGGTTTAGGAATTAAAGATTACCAAGTACACACAGTATTACAAAAACAGGGTTTAATCAGTAGAAATCCCAAGGAGTGGAATGATTCTGATATTGAAAATTTTGTTAAAGAATTAAGACAAAATACTAAACCAATGATTATTGCTGCAAACAAAGCGGATCTTTGTAAAGATCTTGATATAATTAAAAAAATTACAGATGTAGTTGTTCCTTGTAGTGCTGAAACAGAGTTATTGTTACGAAAAGCTACAAAGGCTGGCATGATCAATTATACTTCTGGCGATACTGGATTCAAAATAAATGAAGAAAAAGAAATCCCTATTCCACAACAAAAAGCACTTGATCTAGTTAACAAAATTTTTTCCAAAATACCATCAACTGGAATTCAAAAAATTCTAAACAGTGCAGTATTTGATTCCTTAAATCTAATTGCGGTTTACCCTGTTGAGGATGAATCTAAATTTACTAACAAGGAGGGTGTAATTTTCCCTGATACAAAATTGCTTCCACAAGACTCTACTGCTAAAGATTTGGCAAGTTTAATTCATGCTGATATTGCAAAAGGATTTTTGCATGCAATAGACTGTAAAACTAAACAAAGAATCAGT
>CALCPD010000012.1 GCA_937897875.1 uncultured Nitrosopumilaceae archaeon | reverse complement strand
TATTTGATTTTAAAAATGTCTTTAAAATTCTAACTTCATTTCTCATTTTTAATGTTAATGATTTTTTCATAAATTTAGTATGAAATGGTGATCTATCTGCAGCACTTTTCCATTCACCAATTTTAACATCATAACATGGTACAATGTTGATTTTTGTATCCTTAATTTTAGCCTCAACATAAGGATGTTGAGAGTATCTAACATATGGAGAATGTTTTTTTAGTGATTCAAAACCTATTTTCTTTGAAATATTTTCTAATTTTTCTTCAGAAATATTTTTTTTAAATTTAATAAAAATATCAATATCAGCATTTTTTGATAACCATGTATCTTTAGCATATGAGCCTCCAAATTCTAATTCTACTACTTCAGAATATTTTTGAATCTCATTTTCAACTAATTTGTATACTTTATCTGCAATTTCTTTTTTTGATTTTTGATTTATCTCAGATGGAATTGTTGTTTTTGCAATTTTAGAAATAATTTGTTTCATTATTTTACCACTAATCATTTTTTAATTGATTTTATATTAATTTCATTATTTTGACATATTTTCTAATAGTTAACTTCATAGACGAGTATTTTTTTTGATATATGTTGAGTAAATTACTTGTATGCCTAACAGGTATGCCTGGTGCTGGTAAATCTACAATTGCTGAAGGTTTGAAATCCAAAGGTTATGAAATTGTTAATTTAGGAAACGCAGTCAGAAATGAAGCTAAAAAAAGAAATTTAGAAGCAAGTAGAGAAAATCTTGGAAAATTAATGTTAGAACTAAGAGAAAAAAATGGATCTGGTGCAATAGCTGAATTAGTTAAATCAGAAATAGAATCTTCTAGTGCAAATGTGTTATTAATTGATGGAGTTAGATCTAATGATGAAATACAAGTTCTTAAAAAATTTGGAAATGTAAAATTATTAGCAATTCATGCATCTACAGATACCAGATTTAGTTTCTTACAAAAAAGAGGAAGATCTGATGATCCACAAACAAAAGAACATTTTGATGAAAGAGATAATCGTGAATTGGGTGTTGGTATTAGCAATTCTATTGCATTATCAGATTATGCAATCTCTAATATTGGTTTAACAAAAGATGAATTAATTACAAAATCATATGAAATAATTCAAAGATGGATTGAATGAATATTCCAAGTCTTAGCTGCAAAATAGAAATGTTTTGTACAATAAACCCCTCTGAATCTATAGAAAAAATTGAACAGGCAATTTCTAATATTTTTCCTTATTCAATTATAAATAATAATAATTTTTCAATAAATGCACAATCAAAAGAATTAAGATCATTTGAAAAAATTTATCAATTTATTCATAATAATAATCTACAAAAAAATTATTTACGTTCACTCGAAGATAATTTACAAGATGATACAACATGGTTTTATCTAAATAAACAAGCAGCATTTGTTGAACAAATTGCAATATGTGAAGAATCAAATGAATCTCCATTGGGACCAATCAAAGTTATTTTGACATCATCTAATATTGATGCAATAATTGATTGGATAGTTTATGATTAGATAAAATTAGTTAAGAAAATTCACTCATTTTTGATTATTTTTTTTAGTATGAATTTAAAATCTATTTTTGAAGAATATATGAAATGTTAATAAAATTAGGCATAATTGGGGCTGTTTTGGTTTTAGGCGGTATGATGTTTTCTACCGAAATTATTACATTATTTCCAAATACTTCAGCATTGTTATCTGATTCACTAAAAGATGACATTAATGGTTTGAATGAAAAAGTAACAAATTCTGCTGAAAATCGTTTAGATTCTTCTATTGATAAAACTATTCAAAGTATTAGCGATAGTGTGTATGAAGGAATTACAGAAACTGGAGATAAATTAGTTGAAAATGTTAATGAAAAAATTTCTCAAGGAATTACAGAAACTGGAGATAATGTTAAATCACAAATTGTAGAATCAAGTCAATCATCTAAAGAAACTCTTGTAAATGAAGTATCTGGATTTGATCCATTTAATTTTATTAAAAATATATTTAAAATTAATTAATTTCTACTTCTAAAAGATCTTTAGCAGTAATAACTGAATTATGAATTTGTTCTGCTTCTGTCTTATGTCCAATTTCATCTTTATATCTTGCAGAAAAATGTGTTAAAATTAAATTTTTTACATTTGCCTTTTTTGCTAGCTCAGCAGCTTGTTTTGCTGTTGAATGACAAGTATCTTGTGCTTTTTGTTTTTCTTCATCAAGAAATGTAGAATCAAAAACTAAATAATCACATTCATTAAAAAATTTTTCTAATTCTTTTGTTGGCATTGTATCTCCTGAAATTCCTATTTTCTTACCTGGACGTTTTTTACCTAATACTTGTTCTGGTTTGATTATTTTTTCATTATTAATAACGTCTATACCATTTTGTAATTTATTCCATAATTCACCTTCTGGTATGCCTAATTCTTTTGCTTTTTCAACATTAAATCTTCCTGGTTTATCTTTTTCTTCAAACAAATATGAAAATGCAGTTATTGAGTGATTTGCTTTTGCTGCATGAATTAAAAATTTATTATTTTCATAAATTGTTCCTTCATTTACAATTGTAATTAGAATAGAAAATGGTAATCCAAAATTTAAGATTTTAATATTTGCAGCAAGAAATTCATCAATTCCTTTAGGGCCAAAAATTTCTAAAGACTCTGTTCTATTTTGCATTGACATTGTTTGTAATAATCCTAGAATCCCTACACAATGATCTCCATGTAGATGTGTCACAAATAATTTCATTTTTTTATTCCATCCTAAACCTGATTTCATATATGAAATCTGTGCAGATTCACCTGCATCAAACATTAGAATTTCACCTTCTTTTTCTAAACATATACAAGACAATCCTCTTTTTTCTGTTGGCTGTGCAGCTGATGTTCCTAAGAATACTAGTTTCATTTGATTAGAATAGTTCTTGTGAGACTTTTATGCCTATAGATGTGATATTTTTTCAATCCTTTTAATTTCATTTTAGGATCTAATTCTTTTTTATACATTATAGCAATTTTTTTACCTTTAGGAATAATTGAGATAAATCTTTTTAAAACTTCTTCAGGTTTTTCTGATGCTTTTGAAGATCTACCGTATGGTAAATCAGTAACAATTCCGTTGAAATCATTTGAAATTTTTACTAATTCTTGAAAATCTGAATTTAAAATTTTTGATTTATAACTATTAATCTTAAGATTTTCTTTACTCATTTCACACATTTTTACGTCAAAATCTATTCCAATTGCATTAATGCCCATAGATTCAGATTCTAGTAATGTTGTGCCTGTACCACAAAACGGATCACATAGGGTTTCCCCTTTTTTCAATCCAATCAAGTTTATCATAACTCTTGTCAGTTTCCAATCTAATTCATGAGGGTATTTTTTACTTTTTTTAGGATGTTTCATTTCTTCATTTTTTTCTGAAAAACCAAAAAAATTCTCTTTATTTGTAAAAATTAGATATACTGTAATATCTGGATTTTTTAAATTTACTTTTGCATGTGTAAATTTGGATATCATATCACCCATAGAACTCTCTAATTCTGGTACATTCAATTGATTTGATGATAGATTTACTACTCTACATACAAAACTTTTTGTATTTTTTAGCACTTGAAAATTGTCTTCATCTAAAAATAATCCTGACATTTTTCTTAATATTTGTCCAGAAGTTTTTACAAATGTAGCACGTTTTGTAATCTCTTTCCAATTTGTTTTTGATTGAATAATAATTAGATTTGAAATTATTTTTATTTTAGCAAATCTATCGTACATTTTTACAATAGAAATTATTTCATCAGTTGCAAGTTCTAAATAATCTTTTGATAAAATAAAAAAACTTTCTGGCATTACATTATTGCCTTTGCAATAGTCTTTGAAATATCAACTTTTGATGTTTTTCCTAGAATTGTATTTGTACTAATAATTCTTGTGACTCCTGATTTTTTTATTTCTCTCTCAGCATTATTTATTAGAAGTGCGTGTGTACATGCAACATAGATTTTTTTACATTTTTGTTTTTTAAGAAATTGTGTAGCTTTGATAATACTGCCACCAGTACTTATCATATCATCGACTAAAATTAAATCCCTATTTTCAACTTGTTTCAAATTTTTTGTTTTAATTTTTACTTTTCCTGTTTTTCTGTCTCTAGTTTTTTCTAGCGCGATATAATCTGAATTGAATTCCTTTGCAAATTCCTTTGCTCTTTCTTTTCCACCTTGATCCGGTGATACAACTAAGGGATTTTTTAGGCTCAATTTCTTAAAATATCCTACAAGATCCGGAATTGCAGTTACATTTTTTGTTTTAATGTCAAAGTACTTCAATCCAATTAAACTATGAATATCTACAGCAATTATTTTTGATGCTCCTGCACCTTTGAATAATTTACCAAGTACTTTCATTGTAACAATTTCCCCAGGTAGAAATTCTCTATCTTGTCTAGCGTATCCCATATATGGAATTACAGCAATTACTTCTGATGAATTTTCTTTGGCTTTAGTGATTAATGATAATGCTTGAACTAAGTTAGTATCCACAGGTGGATAAATTGATTGTACAACAATAGATTTCTTTTTTGATATTTTACCAACCAATGTAATTTTACTTTCACCATCAGGAAATATTTTGATTTCTGATTTTACAAAATTAGCCTTTATTTGTTTAGATAGTTCTTTTGCTAAACTTTCAGAAGTTTTTCCTGAAATTACTGATAATTCACTCAATAAGCAAATATGATTTGAAGGGATTCTTAAGTTTTGAGAAATTATTTTTATTCGTCGCCTTCTCCACGACCTAAATCTCCTAATCCATACTCATCAATTACTTTATTTCTAAATTCATCTTTTTCATCAATTTCTACTTGCTCTTTCTTCTCATCTCCCTGATATACAGTTCTGATTGGCCATGGGATTCTAATATCATATTTTTTAAATTCTTCATACATGATCATTCTTAGATCTGTTTTTGTTTTAAATTGGGATCCATAATCTTTGACGTATAGCCACATTGAAAAATCTAATGCAGAATCATTGAATTGATTAAATCTTA
>CALCPD010000011.1 GCA_937897875.1 uncultured Nitrosopumilaceae archaeon | reverse complement strand
ATCTCTCCTTTTCGTGCCTTGGCATACATGCCTTTGACATCTCTTTCTTCACATTTAGCTAATGAACACTTTACATACACTTCTGCAAATTGATCACCTGCAGAAATAATTTCTCTAGCATTTTCTCTATTTTCAACATATGGTGAAACTAGAGATACTATACTTGGAACACCATGATTTAGCAAAAGTTTAGCTAAATGAGCAACTTTTTTGTTATGCTCATCACGTCCTGCTTTTGAAAAATCTTTTGGTGAAAACCACTCTCTTAATTCATCACCATCAAGCATTGCTAAGTTTGGAATATCTTTCTGCAAATCTTTTACAATGGTAGTCTTACCTGAACAAGGAAGACCGGTCATCCAAAGAATGAAAGGTTTCATGAACAAAAATATCAAAATAACCAATAAAGAGCTTACGTTAATTTTGAACCCAATCTTGATTTTCTAAATACTCAATTTCTTTTATCATATCTTCCATTTTTTTTGAAACTGTCATTACAGATTTGAATTGTTCATACATTTCAAATTCCTCCTCCTTAGAGATGATTTCAGCTTCTGCTTTATCAAAGAAATTTTCCTCTTTCTTCATGTGATCCATTAGATAAGTTGAATATGTTTTCAAAAATCTTGCAACAGGTTCACGTGCATCTTCACCATTTTTCCATCTTTTTACATGTTTTTTTATTTGAATTGCAATTCTTCTTGAAAATTCATGTTCAATTAGTAATGCACGTATTTCTTGTTTTAGATGATCGTAACTTGCAACACATGGAAAATATGAGTCTTCTTCTCGTGAATAATGAATTGAATCAAAAAATTCTTCAATAATTATTGTAATTTTTTCTAAATCAGAAATTGGAATATTTTTACCTGCATAAAGTTCTGTATAACATTTTATGATTACTTTATCTAAACGCCTAATTTGTTTATGATCCTCACGTAATGAATTAGTTGCACTCAATAAGAAAAATGAATGTTGTATTGGATTTAATGTTTTTCAAAAATTCTTCACACTCATAAAAAATTTAGTTTACTTTTTAACCATATGAAATTTCAATCAAGTAGTAATGGATACATTTAGTTTAGCAATATTAAATTTGATCACATCACAAATAGAAAATTTTTCAATATCAGAAATCGATTTGTCGTTTATTTTGAGTAAATTAATAGAAATTCAAAATTCAATTTCTTCATTATCAATACAAGATGAACCAATTGCTGCTGCTCCAATAATATTACTTGCTGCAGGTGTTGTGATATTTCTTGGAGTAGCTGGTGAAGCGTTTTTTAAAAAAACAGGAATTCCAGATGTAGCATTTTTAATGATTCTAGGAGTCATCATAGGACCCGTATTTGGAATTATTCAAGCTGAAGCTGTAATTCAAGTTGTACCATATTTTGCTGCACTTGCATTAATAATTATCATGTTTGATGGAGGATTAAATTTAGATATCAAACATGTGATAAAAACTGCTCATTATTCATTTACACTAGCAATTGTTGGTTTTATTTTATCAGTTGTAATAATTTCAGTTGCTACCCATTATGTACTAGAATGGACATGGTTAGAAAGTATTTTGTTAGCTTCAATTGTTGGAGGTAGTAGTTCAGCAATTGTTTTTGGTTTAGTTAGAAATATCAGAATTTCAGAAAAAACTAAATCAATTCTAAGTTTTGAATCAGCAGTAACAGATATTCTTGCTACAATTATTGCATTTATTTTATTTGAAGCAGTACTTGCAGGTCATTTTGATTTACAAACATTACAAGAAACAATTGGTAGAGCAGTTGTAGTTGGTTTAGTTCTAGGATTTGGTGTGGGTATACCTTGGATGTATATTTCAACTAAATTTGGAAATGCTCAACATGCGTATATGTTGACATTATCAATATTATTTGTTTTATTTTTCTTGGCAAATTCATTTGGAGAATCAGGAGCATTAACTGCATTAGTATTTGGTTTAATGATTGGTAACAAAAGACATCTTTCCAGAATTCTCAGATTTAAAGCTCCAAGAATTGAAATGGATGATCCAACACATAATCAATTAACATTTTTGGTAAGATCATTTTTCTTCGTATTTGTTGGATTAATGGCTACATTTGGACAAATTGAATATATGATATTTGGTATTGTAATTACAATTGCAGTGTATATTGGTAGAGCAGGTATTGTAAAAGCTGTATTAACAAAAAGATTTTCTAAATTAGATAAATCAGTAACAAATTCAATGATTCCAAGAGGATTAGCTGCTGCTGTACTTGCAACTTATCCAATAACTATGGGTTTACCAAATGCTGAGGCATATCCAGAAATGATATTTTTCATTATTTTGTCATCTGTAATAATTACAACTATAGGATTAGGAAAATCAAAGAAAATTCCACCACCAGATTCAATTCAAGGTGGCTTTGTAAAACCAGCAGATGATTCATCAGATGATAAAATAATTAATGAGGAAGTGGATGAATATCATGAAAAATTAGATGGTGGCTTTGTAAAACCAGCAGATGAATCTAAAAATTAATTAATTTTTTCACTAATCTTTTCAAGATATTTGTTATTGTAATTATTAAATATCATAATTTTACTTTGATTCAAAGCCATTGCACCAGGTCTAGTATTGACATGTTTCTGACAAATTTTTTGTTGTTCTAAAAGATTTTTTAAATTTTCTTTTGAAGTTGATTCTAAATTTTTAATTAAAATTATAAGTTCTTTTTCAAAAATAATTTTTATTTCAGAAATAGATGGTTCTGATCCAATAATTTCTTGAGTCATAATATTACCGAATACTTTTTTATTTAATTCTAACAATATTTTATTATAAAATTAGCGATATAAATTCAATTTGATATTTATGAGTATTAAAAATAATGTTTAAGCTGGTTCACCTAGAAAATGTATAGTATAATTATTTACAACAACTGTTCTATCTTTTGGAATATGATACAATTTTTTTGAACCATTTGGAGATTGTACAATAAGTTTTGAAAATGGATCTTTTAGAGATTTGTAGAGAATTCCTTTATCTCCAACTGATTGAGACCAATGAACTCCATTAACAAACGAAATAGTTTGAAATTTAATAACTTGATACGAATAGACCATTTTCAATTAATTATTAATAATTGCACTCATTAAGGATTTGCCTCCAATTAAGGCTGCAATTGATAACCCTACATTTGCTAAAATATTAACAATAAATGAAACATATTGGTTATTTTCAAGTAAATTACTTGAATCAAGTGCAAATGCCGACATGGTAGTTAGTGAACCACAAAAACCTACAGCAGCAAATAAAGAATATTTTGAATCAAGATGCCATTGTTGTGAAAGTACAACAAATACTCCAAGAATAAAAGCTCCAGCAATATTGACTATCAAAATGTTGACAGATAATGTATTGAAAATTAACGGCGATTCAGTAAGCTTGTATCTTAGAAATGCTCCAAGAACAGAACCAATGCCAAGAAAAATAAATTCCAGACCTTTCATTTACTATGAAATAATCATTAGAGGTTATTAGTGATATTATACAAAAGGAGGGTCTACAGTTTTTATAGCTTAATCTAATTTTGAATTTTATGACAATTAAACTACGATGTAATGACTATGGATACGAATGTGATCTTGTTTTAGATGAAGAATTAACTGTAGGTTTAATTGAAAAATTAAGAGATCATTTTGAAGAAGAACATGGACTTGATTATACAATTGAAGCAGTTACACAAATGATTACTAATCGTGGTCATTCTTTAGAATCAATTAAAAAATAATAAATTTTTAATTAAAATTACTTTGGCATATTTACTATTACAATAATTGCAGCGCATATACCCATTAAAGCAAACATGTATTTTCTATACTTTGGATCACTTGTTCTCATAGCATTATTCTAAAAGTTATAGGATTTAAAAATTAACATTATTTTTGAGGAGTTGACAATTTACCTAATACAACATTTCTAACTTTAACCATCTTTCTTGCTAGCATAAATCCAGCACCAGTCATAGAACTTCCAACAATAATATGTAATATACTAGCCTCTTGTACTGGTGCAACAAGTACAACATATGCAAGTCCAGCAATCATTAACAATACACCAAAAGCCGCAAAAATAGCCATCATTATTGGAACTCTAGAAGGTACTGGAGGTAAGTAAGGCTCTTCTGTGTATTTAGAAGAAGATGCTTCAATATCTACAATATCCTTACAAACATCACAACAACGATGACGTTTTTTATTTTGCCATGTTGTAGTTAAGAAAAAAAAATCTTGATGACATGAATCACATGATCTCTTAGGAAGAGTGATTCTACCATGATCATCAAAGTCTTGTCCCATTTTTTTCATACATTCTCTACAAAAATATCCAGGAATTCTCCATTGTTTTTGAAAATTATATTTTTTAAATCCTAATGAAACGTTACATCCTGTACATGAAGTCATGTTATGCTCCTTCGGTTTTACTTCCACTAAAGACTTTTGCTATTCCCTTTCTTGCCTCGATTATTGGTAAGAAGATGATTATTGCAGATGCAATTGATACCCATGCAACTGATATTGCTACCCATACAGCGTAAGAACCTAATTCAAATACATATCCTGATGCAATTAATGGCATTGGCCATGCAATGATAAGAATTAAAGTCATGATGCCTCCTCCTTTAAGACTAAACTTGAATGCTCTCTTC
The DNA here is from genome assembly GCA_937897875.1 of uncultured Nitrosopumilaceae archaeon. GTDB lineage: Archaea > Thermoproteota > Nitrososphaeria > Nitrososphaerales > Nitrosopumilaceae > Nitrosopumilus. The sequence continues at coordinate 434 of CALCPD010000011.1, read as the reverse complement.
AATGTCTCTTCATCTTCTTCTAATGCAGCTTGATCCGCAGCAGAGACTTCGACAAGAGTAATCTTTTCTTTAAGATCATTCCAATCAAATGTTTTGCCTGCTGCAAGACTTCCAGCTATTGCAATTATACCACCTGATAGGATTGCAGTAATATTTGCAAATAGCATAGCGTAATTGTTACCAAGGCTAGCTAAGTCAATAACACCACCTGATTCGACAAAACCACCTGCACCAGATGCTGTTATTACCCATACAGTTGTTGAACAGAATAATCCAATAACCGCTCCCGCTGTCGCAGCAACTTTGTTAGTTTTGGACCACAGTATCGTCAGTGCAATTGGGATAACTGCTGAACCAATCAAGATACCCATTGCTAAGTAGACGAATCCAAGACTTAGACCCATGCTAAGTAGTACTACAGCTAGACCACCCAT
>CALCPD010000010.1 GCA_937897875.1 uncultured Nitrosopumilaceae archaeon | reverse complement strand
ATATAATTTAAAGCGGGTCTAGAGGGATTCGGACCCTCGACAACCGGATTAAGAGTCCGGTGCGCTACCTGGCTGCGCCATAGACCCACCAGATAAAAAAAAGCCTAGAGTTGTTATTAATCTTGAGATTTTAAAATAAATGAAAATTTAGTTTTGTGCTTTAGCTTCGATTTCACTGTACTTTTCTAAAATTGCTGTTAGTGCAGTTGAAACTGGGACATTGTTCATCTTCTTCTTTTCTGCAAGAAGTTTTTGATATGCATCTAGTGTAATATACACTGGAATTGAACCATTTCCTTCAAGTAATCCTCTAACATTGTAAAGTGCAGTTTCCATTCCTTTATCAGCTGATTTGGCAAATTTTGCCTTATCCAAAATTGCTCCTAATGGACCAAATGGCATTTCATACTCTACTGACATTGTTATTCTAGTGAGATTATCACCTAATGATTCAAATTCATTTGTGATTTCCCAGTTCTTAAATGGACCTTCAATTTGTTTAGCAACAATTTTCTCATTTCTGACAAATTCAGTTGTTTCACAATCCCACTCTAAACGTTTACCGCTAAAGTCACCGATAATTCTGAAAGTTGTACCAACACCCATGCCTTCTTTGATATCCATTGGAACTACTGTCATTCCAACTGTATCATTTTTGATTTGATCAGAAACATGTTCTGGTCTTGCAAAATATGTGAAGACGTTATCTACCGGTGTTTTGATATCGATTGATTTTCTAACGAGGGTCAACATTTGGGTTTCTTGGCAATAAGGATTTAAAGGTTGTGAAGATTTTCTTGAAGGAAATTGATTTACAATATATTCATCTGTGAATAATTACATGTAATGGCTAAAGTGCGATCAACGTTATTGATCTTCATAATATTATTTTCATCAATTTCAGCAGTCAATACAGCCCATGCTCATTCACTGTTTAATTCTGCTGAAGAATTCTATGGAGGATATAGAGTCCAAGTTGCCACAACTCCTGAATTTCCACAAATTGATGAACCATCTCAGTTTTTAGTTAGAGTAACTGATGCAGACTTTGAAGAAGTAGATAGTTTTACAATGGGAATTAGAGTTTTCTATAATGATCAGCAAGTAAATGCAATTCCTCCAACAACAATAGAAGATGCACATTGGGATATCGATTACATCTGGAAAAAACCTGGAAATCATATTGTCTATATTGACTTGTATGATATGGATGGCACACAAGGAACTCTAACTTATTCATTTAACATGGGAACTCAAAGTCCATTTGGAATAATTTTCATTGTTGCAATTACTATAGGAGCGTTAACTTTTGCAATACTGATTGGATATATTTACTTGCCAAAAATTTTTAAAAAATCTAAATCTTAGCCGTTATTGGCATTTTTGCTATTCGAAATGCAAACAGTGTGGTTAACAAGACCATTGAGAATAAAAATATCCCAATACCTAAATGAACAGATACTAGAACTGCATGTAATTTTAAATCAATTACCAAAGCACCCAAAGTAATTTGTGTAATTACTAATGCAGTTGCCAATGAACTAGTGATTTTAATTTTTATATCTGCATTTTTATTAATCAAACTTGCAACCATTGTAGAAATTACCAAAACACCTACACTTGCAGCAATTAATCTATGAGTCCATTCAACAAAATATTCAGCTGATGGCATGAAACCATTTGGACATTGTGGCCATTCAGGACAAGTGAGTCCAAGTCCAGATGCAGAAATATATCCACCAATAAACATCAATGAATACAAAACTACTAGAGTTGATAATGCTAGATATTGAATTGCCAAAATTATTCTACGATAAATTCGCCTATCATTCCTTGTAATGCGTGTCCTGGAACTGTACAAATGTAATGGTATGTTCCAGGTGCACCAGCAGTAAAGGTTGTACTACCAGACTCACCAGGTTTTAATGGATTAGTTGCTGCTGCAATTGCTGAATCAAAAATAACACTGTTAAAGTCATCTGGATTTGAAACCACTCCAAATGCATGGAATGACATTCCAACATTGTTTGTAGTGATAGTTACTTCATCACCAGAGTTAACAATAATTTGAGGATTATTGCCTTCTTCTCCAGGTAATGCGTTAAATGCTAAAGTCCTAAAGTCTGCTGATTCTATAAAATCAAGTTCAAATTCATGTGATACACCAGTTGGGGCTGCTGCAACTGCAGGTCCACTTGAACCAGATACAACAATTTCGCCAACCATTCCCTGATCTCTGTGTCCAGGAACTGTACAGATGTAGTAGTAAGTTCCTTCTTCACCTGCGATAAATTCTGATGTGCCAGACTCACCAGGTTTTAATGGATTAGTTGGAGCTGCAATTTCACTACCAGGAATAATTCCAGCAAAACCTTCAGTGTCTTTTGTAACACCAAATGCATGGAATGACATTCCATCATTTACAACATCAAACACAATTTTATCACCAACACTCATCTCAATTGTTGGGTTAACTCCAGGTTCATCTATGAGTGCATTAAATGTCAAAGACCTAAAGTCAGCGGATTCAAGAAATGAAAGATTTTGTGTAATTGTAATTCCAGTTGCTTCTGCAGGTCCTGAATGATCAACATCTCCAGCCATAACTGAAATTACATGAGGTGGCTCAGAAATCCAATAATCCCACATTGAAAAGAAAATGATTCCACCAATTAAACAAATGCCTAACATGATTGCCAACATTCTACCAACTCTAGCTGGTGATGTTCTTTGGAAGTTTTGGGAATTATCTTGACTCATTTCATATATCTCCTAATGTGATGGGTTCTTTGCCTCAAATGGATAGTAATATTTGCCTCCAAGACCAAATGGATCGTCTGTGTCTGCAAGTTTACCTTTTGCAGAACTATGAATCATGTTTGCTAAGAATACTGCCATACTGATACCGATGATCATAGCACCGATAGAGGCTATTTGATTCATTGCAATCCATTCTGGAATTGGCGGATAATCATAAATTCTTCTTGGCATTCCATACAAGCCAAGTACGTGTTGTGTAAAGAATACTAGAACAGTTCCTATGAAAGATAAGACAAAGTGAATTTTACCTAAAGTTTCATTGTACATTCTACCAGTTACATATGGGAACATGTAGTAGAGGAATCCAATTGAACCAAATGCGATTGTACCCATTACAAATAGATGGAAGTGTCCAACTACCCAGTAAGTATCGTGGGTTGTAAAGTCTAATGGCATTGCACTGTTAACTACACCACCTGCACCTGCAGAGAAGAATAATGCAATTCCTCCAACTGCCCACATCATTGGGGTAGAGAATCTAATTCTTGCATTCCACATTGTTGCAACAAAGTTGAACACGTGCATTGCAGATGCTGGGACAGCAGCTAATGTTCCAACCATAAAGACTGTTTTTTCAGTGAAAGACATTCCGGTTGCATACATGTGGTGAGCCCATGATGAGAAACCGACAATAGATAACATAACAAATGCAAAGATTCCAGAGTTGTAACTGTAAATTGGTTTTCTTGAGAATCTTGGAATAATTTCATACATCATACCAATTGCTGGAATTACCAACACATAGACTTCAGGGTGGAATGTAAACCAAAACAAGTGTGCATATGAAATTGGGTCACCACCCATTGCTGGATTGAAAAATCCACTTACACCAAGTCTATCAGTTAACAGCATTAACAATGCTGCAGCAAATGTTGGAATTGCAACTATAATGATTAAAGAAGAAGATAAGAAAGACCATGCAAGTAACGGAATTTGTCCAATAGACATGTCAGGATGTTTACATTTGAGAATTGTAACTACAAAGTTTAGCGCACCTAATACTGAAGAAATTCCTAAAATCTTTAAGCCAAAAATCCACATATCTGCTGCAGGTCCTGGGGCACTAATTATAGAATATGGTGGGGTTGCATACCATGTAAAATCTGCAAATCCTAGCCAAATTAGAACTCCTGCTGGAGGAATCATCCAAAATGCAATTGCATTAAGTTTTGGATAAGCCATATCCTTGTATCTAACCATAATTGGAACGTAATAGTTACCAACAGCTGATGCAAATGGAATAATGAATAAGAAAATCAAAGTTGTTCCGTGAACAGTGAAAATTCTGTTAAAGGTCATTGAATCTGCAATGATTTGAGATCCTGGTAAGAATAGTTCAGCTCTAATTCCAAGTGCAAGTGAACCACCTAAGAACAAAAATGTTAGAGAACTGATTAGGTAAAGTAATCCAACATCAGTGTGATGTGTTGAAAACATTATTTGCCAAATAGGACGTGGTTTTTGTAATTCTAAAGTCATTAGTTAATCTCCTCGAAAATAATTTCGGATAAAAGCGTTGTCAAGATGTTGGCTCCGTAACGTATAGTGTTCCTCTCATGTTATAGTGAATTAATCCACAATATTCTCTACATTGAATATCATGTTCACCAACTTTATCTGGTGCAAACCAGACAGTGTTAACTCTACCAGGAATGGCATCAATTAAAACAACATAATCGTGAATGTTAAAAGAATGATTTACATCTGTTGATACTACTTCAAACTTGTAGGCTTTTCCAACTTCAACATGTAATTCACCAATTTCTTTTGTTCCATCTTCATGTTCAAAAGTCCAGAACCACTGCTGCCCTGTTGCAATAATTGTTTTAGCATCTGCAGGAACATGTTCAACAAGTCTTTCTGCTTCCCATGCTTCTGCACCTACCCAAGTCATTAATGCAATAACTACAGCAACATAAATCCATTCAGGCCAATTAGAATGTCCAGACATATCTACCAGTCAGTTCCCTCATAACTAGTTGGTTTTGCTTTTGGATGAGATTCTCTAAATCTCCAAACTTGCCAGATAATAGTACCAGAAACAACTGAACCGACAATAAATGCGACAGTCATCATTTTATAAAATAAATTCCAAATTACAACTCTACGATCAAGATATTCACCAGGTTCATCACCTGCTGCAAATGCAAAGTCAGCAGCTGGTAAAGCTACCAAAACTGCCATTATCAGTAAGAATCCAAATATGAACTTCATTAGCGATTATTTGATTTCCTCTTCAATTTCTTTATAAGGGTTTTCAAGATTCTTGGCTACCAATTCTGATCGAATCGAGTTGGATGCATGACATTAATTCCAGAAAGAGAGAATTTACGATCTTTTTCTCTAAAAATATTAAGTGACGCATTAGCGATTATCAATTCAAATAGATTAGTAGGAGACAAATCAACTATTGTTGATAACATTGCTTTGATCGGATCCATATGAGTTACTAAAACAACATTTTCATCAGGATGTTTTTTGATGACTTCATCCACTATAGAAGAAACTCTCTTTTTCACATCAGCAAAAGTTTCTACTCCATTATGAGCAATTTCTAACTCCCCATTATAGAATTTCATAAAGACATTTCCATGACTTGTAAAAATTTCATCATATGGAACACCAGTGAACTTACCCATATCAAGTTCGATTAATCTCTCATCAATTGTAACATCTATAGAATTATGTTCTCCAGCAATTTCAGCAGTATGTTTTGCTCTTTGAATAGGACTTGAATAAATTGCAGAAATATTCATGTCTGCAAGTAATTTAGCAGTTTGTTCTGCCTGTTTAATTCCTACATCAGTTAATGGAACACCAGGAGTTCTACCTGACAAAATTCTTTCAGTGTTATTTTTAGCCTGACCATGTCTAAGAAAAATTATTTGACCCACGATGATCGCAGTTCAAATAGAGATAATAATAACATTGTCAGGCAGTAAATCATGAAAGTTGGAATTATTGGTGGAACTGGTGGAATGGGAAAAGGTTTTGCATTAAGATGGTCAGTAAACCATGAGGTAATAATTGGTTCAAGAGATGCTGGAAGAGCATCAGAATCAGCAGCAGAATATACAAACATTGCAAAAGAATCATTTGGAGAAATTAAAGGAACAATATCTGGAAATGATAATGTTTCAGTTGCAAAAGATAGTGATGTCTTGATTTTATCAATTCCATATGAAAATATTGATTCAGTATGCTCTGGAATTTTATCTGAAATAAAAGATACTTGTGTTGTAGTATCTCCAATCGTACCAATGACAAAAACAGATGTTGGTTTTGAATGTGTTTCAATTAAAGATAACAAACCATTTTCATACAAACTTGTATCAAATCACATGAAAGATAAATCTAAACTAGTATCAGCATTTCATGTAATTTCTGAGAAAAAATTGATTAATCCTACACTAGAATTAGATTATGATATTTTTGTTTGTGGAGATGATAAGGAATCAGTTCAAGTTGTCAATACATTAATTGATGAAATCAAAGGATTAAGATCAATTTACTTAGGGCCAATTGAACTATCATATCTTGCAGAAATGTCTACACCGCTATTACTGAATGCAATGATTAGAAATAAAATTAAAAATCCAGGCATTAAAATCATTTAATTCTATTTTCATTTATCATGAGTCACGAATATCAGAGGAGGGGTAGAAATTGGTTTACAGCAATTGGTTTGATGTTTTGTGTAATGGCAACAATAGTTTTAATTCAACAATTGTTGATATGGGGTCCAGATTTTGTAGAGGATTTTTTATTTAATGAAGAAATTACAAATGAAAAGGTTTCAATGGGAATGCTAGCATTTGGAATTTTTATGATAACATTAGGATTTAGAAAATATGAACAAAAGAGATGAATTTCTAAAAATACAAAAAATTTTACGATTATCCACTATCGATAAAAGTAATTTTCCACATATTACGCCTGTTTGGTATATTTTTAATGATGAAAAAATCTACATAGGAACTAATACTAAAAATCAAAAAATTAAAAATATTGAAAAAAATAATCATGTATCATTTTGTGTAGATGTAGGAGTAAACTCTCCAGATATCTATGGAGTGATGGGACAAGGTATTGCAAATATTATTTTAGAAATACCCAAAGTAAGAACTATTGCAGAAAAAATACTTTTGAAATATTTTAAGACATTAGAAAATAAATCAGCAAAAGAATTGCTTGAAGATACTGATTGCGTTATAGAAATAATTCCACAAAAATATTCAGAATGGAATTATTGACTAACAAATTCTTCAATTTTATCCATTGCAGAATTTAAAATTTCTAAACTTGGAAGATAAACAAGTCTAAAATGTCCACTCCCATATTGTTCTCCAAATCCAGAACCATGAACGGTTAGTACACCTTTTGATTCTAATAGTTTTGTAACAAATTCTTTATCACTACCAAATTTATTATCTTCAATTTTTGGAAATGCATAAAATGCACCTTTAGGATTAGAACAAGATAATCCAGGCATTTCATTTAGACGTCTTACAACTAAATCTCGATGTTTTTTCATTTCTGAAACAAAATCATTGATATAATTTTGAGAGCCACGAAGAGATTCTAAAGCAGCATATTGAACAGGAAGACTAGTTGCAATTCTTACTCTTGCAAGTTTAGGAAGATGTTCTCTTAATTCTTCAAGTTGCGGTGAGCGATTAAATGCAATATAACCAATTCTCCAGCCTGACATTAAATGAACTTTAGAAAATCCATTCAAAATAATTACAGGAGAATCACCTGCAACTTTACCAATTCCTACAAATTTATCATCAAAAATTATTTGATCATAAATTTCATCACAAATAATGTAAATATTATGCTCATTGGCAATGTCTACTAATTTTTTAAGTGCATTTTCATTAAATACAACACCTGTTGGATTATTTGGGCTGATTAAACAGATTGCAACAGTTTTGGACGTAATTTTAGATTTAATATCATCAATATCAGGTGTTGAATTATTCAAGTCAACTGAAAATTCGACAGGAATGCCACCATGTAATCGCACATACGAAGCATATGGAGGATAATACGGTCCAGGTAAAAGTACTTCATCACCTTCTTCTACAATTGAAGAAATTACCATATCAAGGCCTTCAGAAACACCATTTGTAATTAAAACATCGTCAGCAGAAATCGAAAGTCCTTTTGCATTTTCTTTTTTTGCAATTTCTTCTCGTAATTCTAAAAGACCTTCAGACGTAGAATAATAATTTTCACCTTTATTGATTGAATTGATTAAAGCTTGTTTCACATTATCAGGTGGTTGAAATCCAAATTGTACAGGATCACCAATATTGAGATAGTCAACTTTCATACCTGATTGTTCAACTTTTCTTGCAGCTAAGACAATATCCCTAATTGCATATTCAACACCCACAACTTTTTTTGAGACTTTCAATGTATCTAGACAGATATTTACACCTGTTAAAATCTTAATTGTTTGGACTCGTGGCTCAGCCTGGATAGAGCAAGCGGCTTCGAACCGCTAGGTCGAGGGTTCAAATCCCTTCGAGCCCTTTAGATTATTTTATTAATCAAATAATTTGCCAGATAATGAAATGAAAATATCAGCATTCAAGATTGGGTTAGTATTAGTGGTTATTGGAATGATTTGGGTTTCAGTAGTTTTTAATGAAACAGAAAAAAATCATAATTCAACGTTATTAAAAGAAACAAACTCTATTGAATCAAAAGTAGATTTTTCAGGAGTAGGTATCGGATATTATAAAATATTCATGCCTGAATTTAACAATGAAAATGTATTTGTACAAATTTTAGATAAAAATTTGAATGTTATACAAGAACAAAAAGTTAATACAAAATTTTCAGTAGGGTATTTTGATTTTAATGAAGATGGATTGTATACGATAAAAGTATCAAATATTTCAAAAAAATCAATTGATTTACAAATAGAATTTGGAGATACACACTCACAAAAAATGTTGGCCCCAGGAATTATGATATTAGTGGGTTCATTGATAATGATGTTAATTTCTTATCTAAAAATTAAAAATTATAATATAGAACAACCAGATGAAAATATCTCATAGATTTGAATACATTGGATAGTATGACCAAAAGTAAGAACCAGATTAAAAATTAACCATGTTGCAAAAAATAAAAATGCAATAATTGAAAATGGAAGAAATATTTTCAATTTGGTATGTTCTCTATTTTTAATAATTAAAACTCCTCCTAAAGATGCAAGTACTAAACCGAATTCAAGTGGTTGATGGGACCAAGAAATTAATCCATCAATTCCAAAAAGATCATGAGATATTGAATCACCAAATCCAGAAATCATTTGAATAATAGAGCCTCCAATCACTAGTTTTATTCCAGTTTTTAACGAACCATGTACAGATTTTCTAAATAGGAGTAAACAACCCATGGCGGCAGCAAAAGTTGTCATGAATACTCCAGTGTAAACTACAATATGAGAAGGACTCCAAAAGAATTCAGGTTCCTTAAGAATATGAGATATAGCATCCCAAAATCCAGCTGAAACAATCACAATAGGTCCAATCACGGCTAAAATGGATACAAGAGAAACAAGGGTAGTAGATTTTAAAAGTAAGGAATTTGAAAATAGTTGAATTAATTTCATTTTATTGTAAAGTTAGAAAGGGACTATTTGAAATATTGTAATATTTCTAATTGATAAGAATAGAAATTATGCGTAATGAAAGGAATTAACTATATTAGATGAAACACTGTCAATTAATCATGAGTCCAGGAATCGGATTAATGAAAAGAAGATTAGAAAAAGAAAAAGATGCAATTGCACTAGCAATATCAGGAATTGCGAAGAAATATGACAAAACCCCAGAAGAACTCAAAACATTAGAAACAAAATATCATGATGATGCAGGGGATTGGTATGTTGCAATAGGATGGGAAGAAAAAAAGGCTATTGTGAAAATGGATTCAGTTTTAGGAACTATCACTGAAATTAAAGAAATTTAGTACATATGAAAAATAAGATTATAATTAGATTAACTTCAACATTGTGAGTGGACATTACAATTGAACCATGGAAAAAATTAATTATTCATGAAATTATCGAATACAAATTTGATGATTGGGTAAAACAAATAGCATTTAGTACAAGATCATCAGGTGGAGGAATTCCAACTATGCAATGGACAAATGGAATTGTTTTTGCATCTGCGAGTCTACCAACCACAAATGCAACTGTTGAGGAGCAATTAAAAGGAATTTTACATTGGTCGTCAGTCTCATTTGCAATTAAAGAAAAATTTGAAAAACAGATTGTTAAAGAAAATGCAACAATTAATTTGGTAGATGTAAGTGTAAATGAAATTTTTAATAAATTATCTATTGAGTTAAAAACACAATCAAAATATGCAAATTTAGAATCTGGCAAAAATCAATGAATATTGAAGAAGAACTTACAAATTGTGAAATATATTCAAAGCAAATTAAACAATATGATCCTGATCCATTTTATGTAGATTATTTTTTTACTAAGTACATAAATTCAATTAATAATATAATTAATGGAATTTTTGAGGAAGCAAATATTGATTTTGGATTATTTATTTCAGAGAAAATAACTCAGAGAAAATTTAATGAAAAAGCAAATATCAAAAAAGATGAAAATGCATTAAAATTTTCTAAATGGTTTTCAAGAAAAAATAAAAAAGAACATGAAAATCCATATCCAAATCATATGAATAAAATACGTTTATTTAAAAATGAAAATGAGTCATTACCTAAAATCAAAATTATGATAAGAGCAATAGAGAGATACAAAAATGATGTTTATCAAGAAATTAAAATTGATTTAAAAAATGGTAAAATTATCTCAAAAGAACAATTAGATATAGAAATAAAAAGACAAATGCCAATATTTTTAGAAATTATTAATGCAAAAAGAAATCAAAATGATGAAGCTAAAGTTACTAACAAAAAAATTATTTCATCTGCATTTGTAAATTTAGAAAAAAATAACGATATTGAAATTATGTATTTATGTCAAATTTACACTCCAGTAATCAAACGATTAATTGATGAATCAAGAGATAAAATTAAAGAGTTAACAAATAAGAAATAAAAGTAAAAAATTATTGGGATTTAGGCCACATTATATTCCAAGTTTCAGCAAACTTTTTCATCATTTCACCGTAAGCATTCATTTGTTCCAAGCCTGAAGAACTAAGAGCCTTTTGCCAATTATCTGCAAATTGTTTGAAGGCAGAAGTATTTACATCAGTCATAGATTTTTGCCAATTTTCAGTAAAATCTTTGAATGAGTTCATTCCAGCATCAGTCATAGATTTTTGCCAATTTTCAGTAAAATCTTTGATGGTTTCAGGACTAGATTCTGCACTTGCTTTTTCCCAAACTTGATTGAATTTTGTTTGCATGTCATTGCTGGCATTTTGAATTTGCTCAAAAAGTGATTTCCAATTTTCAAGAGATTTGGAATATTCTCCCCATAATGAATCCCATTCATTATTTTTTGAATCTGTTGACATTAACTTGATAGTATCAACATTGTTCTTAAGTAGATCTATGAAAATGGAAAATCTATTTTTGACGATTCTTTAATCGTGTTTCCATTCTGGATTTACCTTCTTCAAACTTTACACGGTCTTCATCTGTTTTGAGGGATAAATTAGGAACTGGATTTGGTTTTCCATTTTTACCAAGAGCAACAAATGTAACAAAAGCAGTTGCAGTAACAGTTCGAATTCCAGTTACAATATCTTCAGCTTCTGCTTTAACTTCAATTTCCATTGAAGAATTATGAACATAATTTATTCTAGCGTTTAAGAAAAGAACATTTCCAACAAAAACAGGTTTCAAAAAATTTACACTATCTAAAGATACGGTAACAGCATTAGATTGAGAATGACGTTGTGCAACTATTCCTGCAACCATATCAATATTTTTTAAAATTTCACCACCAAATACATTTCCAGCAGGATTTGCATCTGAAGGAAACATTCTGACAATTACTTCAGCATGTGATTCAGATGGACTCTTTTCAGGTATATTAGTAGACATTTTTATCTCTAAAGTATCTGTGTTTTCATCCAATTTAATTTAATCAGTAAATTATGATTATTTGAAATATTTTTCTAGTTTAATTTTGTCAATTTTAGGGATTTTTGCCATCTCAAATCCCTCAGGACGTTTAGAAGTTGAACGTGTTGCATCAATACCCATTTTTGCAGTTTGGAGTTTTTTCTGATCACTTGAAGGATCAAGACTAGAACCACGTACATTTTTGATAATTACTAAATCTTTATCAGCCTGGAATCGAGTTGCCATAGCATACTCAACAGATTCTGCATTATTTGGATCAATATCCTCGTCAACTACAGTTACTTGTTTTAAGGAACGATGAGACTCGAATGTTTTTTTAATAATTTTTTTAGCGTCAGATTCAGTTTTCTTTTTTATTTGAACAACAGCATGTAACCAATTTGAACCGCCATTTGTCATAGAGACTTGTTTTACTTGAGAAAAAGCTTTTTTCAATTCTCCATTTAATTTAGATTCAATTGGCATTCCCATTAGTAATCTATGTTCACCATACCCAGAAAGAACATCATGAAAGATAGGATTATTTCTAAAATACAAATTATCAATTTCAAAAATTGGTTGAGATCTTTTATGATCATATGTTTGGAGCATTTCTACCATCCATTCTGGATGAACTTTATCACGTAGGATTTTTCCCTCCATTACAATTTCAGCACCAGATGGTACATTCAATCCAGAAAATGGGAGTTTTGCTAAAGTTAATTTCCCACCTAAAAGAGAATTTGCAATATCAATTTCATCTTTGCCCCAATCAAACTGATATGCACCAGCAATGGATATTGCAGGATGAACACCAACTGTAATTGCAATTTTTAGATCTTCACCATGTTCTTTTGCATCAATAAAACATCTGTGTAAATGACGACCTTCTACCATCCTAATTGAGAGATGAGTTTTATCAATTGGCATCATTCTATGAAATGATGAATTTTGTTTTCCAGTTTCAGGATTTTTTGCATAAGCTACTGAAGAAGTGATAAAAGGTCCAGATTCCTTTTCAAAATGAGTTACAATAGGCATAGAATTGATATTTTTAGACTTATTTTCCATAAATTTACCAGTTGGAATAATTTTTGGTGTTTTTGCATTTTTGATAGCAGAAATTACTTTTTGATGAATATTACTCTCAGTACCACCAACTGCTAAAGCAAATCTTTTACGAGTTCCAACTAAATTTGAAACTAATCGAAAATCACTTTCTTTAATATTCTCAAATAAAACAGCATGTGATTGATCAACTTTTGCTGTAACACCAGCAATTTCATATTTTGTTGAAACTTTACTTTTAATCGTTTTAAGTTGCTTAATTTTTTTAACTTGAGAAATATACTCTCTTAAATCACTCATTTTCAATCATTTCCATAATTTCAGACATTAAGGCTTTTGCGGTTGTAGGTTCTAATTCTTTTTGAACATAAGTAGAAACTAAAGCAATACCTTTCATTCGAGTACTGATTCGTTCAGAAATTAATCTTAAAAATAAGGATTCACTTCTAGATGGAATTATTGTTGTTGTGGTAGGAGTAGGTCCAGTTGCCATTGATATAGTCATAGAACCAATTTTATCATTATTTTCAGATACAGAAACAAAATATCCATTTTCAAATTTTTGAATTTTTAAAGAAAAATTACGACTCTCCAAATTTACCAATTTATGGAAAAATCCATTTGGAGATGTCAATGATTCTAGAACATTTCTTATGCTTTTATTGCTATTGTTTCACTTTCTGAGGAACCTACGTCATTTTGTGGTTTTTTTTTACAGTTCTTTTCGTGTTTATCAATAAACACATATGGTTTTTCACAATACTGACAAGGTGTTTTTTCTTTTGCTTTTTTTGTTGTTTTAGCTTTTGTTGTTTTAGCTTTTGTTGTTTTAGCTTTTGTTGTTTTAGCTTTAGATTTAGCTTTAGATTTTGGTTTTGCTTCAGCTTCTGCCAATTCTTTTTCCATAGCAGATATTGAATTAGCTTCAGCCTCGATTGAATCAGCTTCAACTCTTGCACGTAATTTTGCTTTGTATTTCAAATTACGTGGTTTTGTTCTTAATCTATATCCACAACAAGGACACCAAAGTCCTTCCCATTTAATGAATATTTCACAAATTTGACATCTTCTTTGTCCAGAGGCATATCTTCCTGTGCCCACGGGTTTTTGGGCTTTATATCTAACACAAATTCCTTTACATGTCATTTTAGTATTTTATATAGAAATTGTATGTATATAAGCATGGATCGCTATAAATTACAATATTTAATAAAAAATCACACAATTATTTTATAAAATTTCATTATGTATTAATAATTTTCAAAAAAAAACTAAAAATGTACAATAAATATGTATTGTTAATTCCAAAGAGATATTTTCTAAAATTATAACCCACATGCGTATTTAATCAATGAAAATTGTAATATTTTTTATAATAATTGAAAAAATTGGAATAAATATTAAATGATATTTTGAATTTATTTTTTTAAAAAAATTAAGATAAAAAAACTTCAAAGATAAATTACTGTATAAATTACGAAATTCATGGCAAATAAAATAACTACAAAAGAACTGATTTCTCAAAAAGATGATTTCATAATAATTGATGTTCGAGAATTAGATGAATTGAAATCTGGAATAATTGAGAATTCAATACACATGCCTTTAGGATTGTGTATTAGAAATGTTAAGAAAAAAGAAATTGAAGAAATGAAAGATAAGAAAATTTGTACTTATTGCGGAACTGGATATAGAGGCAATATTGCAGCTGATGAATTAATTAAAGGTGGATTCAATGCAGTAACCCTTGAAGGGGGTTATTCAACATGGAAGTAAAGGATTCCATAGATGAAGAAAATAAGAAGATAGATGAAGAAAATAAGAAGATAGATGAATACAATCGTAAAGTCGATAAATATAATGAAGCATTAGATAATGGAGAAAATCCTAAAGATGATTTTTAATAGGACTTTGCAATGAACAATAATTCCCAAATACCTACTAAAGAAGAAATTATTAAAAATATGGCAAAACACTTGCAAACTCACATGCAAGATGGAGAAGAAGTATTACTTAGAACATATGATTTAGCTTTCATCAAAGGTAAAATGGAAGCTATTTCTGAAATGAAGAAAGAAAATAGTAATAAAGAAAAATAATATGTTTTAAGATTTTATTGCAAAGTTAATAATTATAACAAAAAAATTATGCTTTCAAAATAGTAGAAACAACATGTTTTACCATATCATCAAAATTAGAATTAACATTTGAATCAATTTCAGCCAATTTAGATTCACCGTCTTGTGCAATTTTTGCAGATTCAGTATTTGCCTTTTCCTTTGCAGCATTAATTATTACTTCAGCTTCTTTAGTTGCCATTTCGCGAGTTTTTTCTAATAATGTATCAATTTCAGTTAAAGTTTTAACATTTAGTTGTTTTTTCATATCTCCTACTTTACCAGTTAAAGAATCAAGATCATCTTCTAAGACATTCAAAGTCTTAATTATGCCAGTAACTTTGGATTCTGCTACATCAGTCATTATGTTCAGAATTCATAAATTCCATTATTAAATCATTCATTTTTAGTGAATTTTTAGGCACAAAAAGCAGATTTTACCCAGTTGTTAAAAGTAAAATTGCTCGAGCTAGATCGCCTTTAGCCTCTTCTAAAGCACTTTTTGCTTTTTCCTCATCAACACCAGCCTGTTGACTAACTAATTGAATATCTTCATCTGAAAAGATTGGAACCTCTAATTCTGCTTCCTCATAGCTATCTGCAGTTACGGTAAAAATGGAGCTGTCTTTTCCTTTCATTTCAGTAACAGAAGGTTTTGAAATAATGATTTCTTTTTTATCAGTTTTAATAATAACTTCTTGAACGTTTTGTAGCTCATTCATATCAAGACCCATCTTATCCATCATTCTTCGCATTTCACGATTACCTCCTCGCATCATACCACTATCTCCCCCTTACGACTTTTTAAACTATCTCTAACTTTAATTGCTACACCTCGATTAAAATCAGAAATCATTTCAGAGGATAAAATGGCTTTACCTACTGCGATTATCTTATTCTCAAATAAAATTGGAGTATCAGCTGCAATACGAACATTTTTTCCACACCATACAACGTGTTTACAGAATACAGATCTTCCTTCCATTACAAATGGGGCAGCATCCTTGTTAATTTCAATACAATTTTCTCGAAAGGTTTTACTTTGAAGTAGTGTTTGAGCAAAATCAATACTAATTGCCAAACTTCCATTAATTCTCAAAGTGCAAAGTATCTTTCCTTTATGAGAAACTGTTCTAATTCGACCAGTTTTTCGTGATAAAATAACATCAATGTCTTTTGGTAAATATTTTGAGGAACCAGGACCAAATAATGCATCAAGTGATTGTTGAAGTTTTAAGAAATGTTCCACAATCTGCTAAAAATTATTGGAAATATTAGTTAATGCTAATCTATAGCAAAAATAAATAACTATATAGATAGTTTTTTAATCATTAGATTATGGAAGAACAAGGAGAAACTAGAAAAATACAGTTTACTGGTAAATCAACATATACAGTTTCACTGCCTAAACAATGGATTAGTGAATTAGGACTTAAACAAGGTGATCAAGTAAGAATGGTTCGAAAAGGTTCATCCACTTTAGAACTATATCCACCAAAATTTGAATCTCGTGTACAAAAAAAAGAAGATGCAACTATTGAAATTAATGAAGATGAAAAACCAGATTCCATAGTTAGAAAATTAATTTCGTTATACTTTTTAGGATTTAAAACAATCAATTTAAAATCAAAAAGTGGAAGATTAAATCCAATACAAAGAAACACTGCAAAAGAAGCTGTTAAAAGAATGTTAATGGGTTCTGAAATAATATCAGATTCAAGTAATGGAATTACAGTTCAGGTTTTAGTGAATTTATTAGAATTATCTGTAGATGGTGCATTCAAGCGAATGATACATTTAGCAAAATCAATGTCAAATGATGCAATTTTAGCAGTTAAAGAAAAAAATTTAGATCTAGCACAAGAGGTAATCAATACAGATGATGAAGTAGATAGATTTGGATTTTATATTATTCGTCAATTAAAAATTGCAATACAAAATGAACACGTTTTAAAAGAAATGGGATTTGCTAATGCCAGGAATTGTTTAGGGTATAGATTAGTAGTAAAAAATATCGAAAGAACAGGAGATCATGCAGCATTTATTGCAAAGGATCTTTTAGAATTTAAAAAATCAATTAAAAAAGAAATTTTAGATAAACTACAAGAAATGAATGATTTTTCATTAATGGTATTGGATGAATCATGTCTAGCTTTATTCAAAGAAGACTACTATCAAGCTGAAAAAACTATTAAAAAAATAGAAGAAATTAGTAAATATGAAAAGAAGATTAGGGATGCATCAAAATCACTAAAAGAAGACGAGGAGATATACAGAGTTAGAAGATTAGCTGAAAATATAAGAAGAATTTCTGAATATGCCAGCGATATTGCAGAAATTGTGTTAAATATGAATATAGAGAAAACATTGAAAAAAACGGAATAATCTTACAAAATGGACAAAGCAATTCTCATTACATATGACAAAGAAGATACAATAAATGAAGCAAAAGGGCTATGTGAAGCTGCAGGATATGAAGTAGTCCATATAATTCAAGAAAATTATCTTCAAAAACCAAAATATGGAATTAGTGGAGGAGTATTAGAAAAATTGCAAGAAATTGCAGATAAAATTCGACCAGATGTAATAGTATTTGATGAAATTCTAAAACCTAGTCAAAATTATAATTTAGCAACTGAATTACAAAGAGAAGTTTTAGACAGAGAAGGATTAATTCTAGAAATTTTTGAAAGCAGGGCATCTAGTGCAGAGTCAAAATTACAAGTAAAATTAGCACAATTAAGATACGAAATGGTTAGGGCAAAAGAAAAAGTTCGTTTAGCCAATATGGGTGAACAGCCAGGATTTATGGGAATAGGAAAATTTGAAGTTGATGTTTACTATAATGACATAAAACATAGAATGCAGACAGTAAAAAAGAAATTACAAAAAGCAGGAAAACAAAGAGAACTTCACAGACAAGGAAGAAAGAGAATGGGATTTACAACAATTTCATTAGCAGGCTATACATCTGCAGGAAAAACAACATTGTTTAATAAAACTACAGGTGAGACAAGAACCCAAAGTAAAGAATTGTTTACAACATTATCCACCACTACAAGAAGAATCATAATTAATCAAGAACCAGCTTTAATTGCAGATACAGTAGGATTTATCAGTAAATTACCTGCATATATGATTGATGCATTCAAATCTACATTAGAAGAATTAACTTATTCAAATATAATTATTTTAGTAATTGATATTAGTGATTCACAATTAGAACTTAAGAAAAAATTTGCTAGTTGTATGCGTACATTAGATGAATTAGGAGTTAAAAAAGAAAAAATTATTTTTGCATTAAATAAATCGGATTTAATTAAAAAAGAACAAATTAATTATAAAAAAGAATTACTAAATTTAATTGAAAATGAAAAAGTAGTTTTAGTATCTTCAAAAACAGGTGAAAACATAAAAGAGTTAAAGGAATTAATTCAAAATATAATTATAAATCAAAATCCACATAAATATAAAAAAAATGAAGTAGAAGGAGTTGCAAAGACATTTGGTAATTGAAGTTGTTAGAATAGGTCAACGCGTTGTAAGAGATGATAGAGTAACAACTCATGTTGCATTAGTATCAAGATCTTTTGGCGCAGAAAAAATATTCATGACAGAAGTAAATCCAGAAATTAAAGATACATTAGACAAAATCAATAATACATGGGGTGGGAATTTCATTGTTGAATTTATTGACAATTGGAAATCAGTTGTAAAAAAGAAGAAAGAAGAGGGTTTTAAAATAATTCACCTATCTATGTATGGTGAAAAAATCAATGATGTACAAAACCAATTACGTAAAGAAGAAAAAATGTTAGTTGTCGTAGGAGCAGAAAAAGTGCCAAGAGAAATTTATGAATTGGCTGATTATAATATAGGCGTAGGAAGTCAGCCTCATTCAGAAATTAGTGCATTAGCCATATTATTAGATAGAATTCAACAGGGAGAACAATTTGAGAAAGTCTTCCCGGATGCCAAAAGAAAGATCATACCCACAAAAAATGGTAAAAATGTCGAAGTGAATGAGACAAGGGATTAATAGTAGAAACTAAGGAGTGATTAGAGTTGGTAGACAAATACGAAGATCCTTTTGTTAGAATTGCATCAATGATTGGTGGCGATGA
>CALCPD010000009.1 GCA_937897875.1 uncultured Nitrosopumilaceae archaeon | reverse complement strand
ATTTGAATGTAGGACATCAAAAATAAACTCTAATTGTACCATGCTGGAGGTTCAGCGCCAGAAGAAGTATTACTCTGGCGTGATTGTGGAACTTTTAGAATTCCTTCTTCAATTAAGAATTGAATTCCTTGAACAAATGTTTCGTCATTTATATCGCCATTTGCCCACCAGCCTGCATTACTTTTAATCCAAGGAGGAATTTCATTTGAGCTTCCACCAGTTCCCTGTGTAGTTTTTGGAATTTTCATTATTTTTTCTTTGATCAAGAATTGGATTCCTTGAACAAATGAATTGTCATCAATGGTCCCATCTGCCCACCAGCCCGCATTATTTTTAATCCAGGAAGGGATTTTTTCAACAGGTGTGCTTCCATCAGAAGCATAAATTGGAATTTCTATTTGGAGATAATCAGAAGGTCCAGAAGGAACAACACCATCTGGAGATAATCCATAAATCCAAACTACATAATTTGCAGTTCCAGGATCCTCTTTAACAATGAAATCAATTAGAGCTTGACCAGAAGGGGAATACAGATACAATCTACCTTCTTCTTGTGCAATAGATCTTGTTTGTATACCATCATCATCTACAACAAAAATATCATATTGTACTTGATTCAAGAATTCAGTTTCATCACTAAATTTTAAGAAACTAACTAGAAATTGTATCTCACATCCTTGAACTGGGTATTCAGGTCCATAGACAGTATGAATTTGGTATCTGAAATTTTTACTAGACTTTTTAACGTAAATTTCTTTTTCAATATCAGTATCACAACCAGCTTCAACTAACTCATTAGCAGTAGATTCAATTCCAACAAATGGAGAGTCTGATCTATTTTCATATATTAATAATTCAAAATCATATTCTGGTGGTGGAATACCTTCAGCAACATGGGTGTAAGTTTTAGCTTTTATTGGAAATGGAAAATCATCTGCAATCCAAACTTTACTTACAGCCCCACCAGTTTTCCAAGACATTGCTACAGTTTCCCAAGTTCCAGCAGGAACTGTAATTGTTGCAATTTCTAATGGAACGACTTGTTGGCCACCAATGTTTCCAATTTTACCCCAAGATGCTGCATCAAATGCTTTAGGACCTTTTCCTCCAGAACTTCCATCAGATGTTGCAAAAGCAGATAACCAAGCAATTGAAGATTTGAATGCACCACGATAAACACCTAGTTCAGGAGTACCTCCAGTAGGTTCTGGGGCAATTTTACCAAGTTCCATTTCACCAACAATTACTTTATTGCCATCATAAACAACAACTTCAGCTAACCATTTGGTTTCACTACCAACTACTTTATCACCTTTAATCCAAAAATTTATTTCAAAATTAGCACACTCTTTGTAATCCACATAACATGTTGAATAAGAAAAGAAATCACCCTGTTTGAGGCCCTCACCAGCATACCAAGTAGTTCCAGGTGGGAATGTTTCAGAACTTACACCACCAGCTTCAATCTGTCCGTATGCAGATGAAGTCATAGTTATTCCTAGAAACAATGCAAGAATAATTGGAATGGATAAGATCGCCTTCAAATCTAAAAAAAATTGTCCAAACGGATAGTTAAACGTTATTCAAATAATTAAAAAATGCTAAAAATATGTATTAAAATTCAATTCAAATAGGCAAATATAGAGGAATATTCAAAAAATAGATAGAAATGTGTGAATGTTCCAAAGTACACCTGTTTGAAGTTGAATTCAAGTTAGATGGAATGACAGTTGTTCCTACTCACAAAAATTGTGGATTTTCATTAGATGAGAAACAAGCAGACAAGTTCCAAAAAGAATTAGTAAAATCTTGGGGCTTCGAGCAAGAAGAAGATTAAATTAAAAAATAAAAAATTAGATTGTAATTAGCTGTTTTAATTCATTTGTGAAACGGCTTCTTTACAAACGTCAGTTGAACATTTGCAATCTGCACTGCATATGCAAGCTCCTTGCATTGCACAGTCGCATGAGTAATCTGGGTCGCCGCTGTCAGCTTCGCAACCACATGCTTGATCTACCATGATATACCAATGATATTACTTGTTTTAAAAGGTTAGTACATGGATTGGAATTAAGAACTAGAAGTAATCTCCAGTATGTCATTACAACTAGTTTGAATGGTTTCAGCCTGTTGTAAAAGAAGGTTTGAATCAGATTCAATATCAAATGCAATCTTCAATAAATGGATTAAATCCGATCTTCTATTCAATTCATCCTTTATGTGTATGAAATTTTCCTTATTGATATATCCCAAGTAAAAATAACAATCAGAAAGCATAGAATTATTTAAAAAATAATCATATTTTTTTTGAATTAATTCAGAGTGATTATTGTTTTCAATTAAATCAGAAAAACCAATTGAAGATTTAAGCATGCGCTCCAAAAGTGTAGGAGTTGCTCTCTCAATACCAATGGTTTGAAGAACATTAGAAATATGATTATTGATAGAAGTTTTCTCAAATTTTCGAAGAGAGTCAAGCAAATGAGAGGGGCTAGAAGGACTATTGTTTAATGAAGATATTGCATCTGCCAAATAATAAGAGGCACACTTTTGCCAACATGATGCAAAAACATCATCATTTTGAATTCCATCTTTTGTTTTTTGACAGCAAAAAATAGATTCAATCAAAGAATTTTTAGCAAAATCAGAAAATAACGAATTACGCTTTTCAGAAATTTTAGAAAGAAATATCTTCAAATTCCAAGAAGCATCTTGTAAAATCTTTAGATTGTCATACTGGAGTAGTTTTTTTGTATTTGTTTCAGACAAAGAAGCATGATGAAGAGTAACTAAATTATTTTCAAAAGAAATAACTTCACGATTTGAACGATTTTCATCAAAGACCATAATATCATAATCACAAGAATCAAAAAAAGAATCCATATTCCTACAACCACCCAATCCAATTGGATGATCAGATAATTTTTGAGTCTCAATAAATTTTTTGAAATCCATATGATTTGATGAATTAGTTTTTTCTATAAAGGAATCAAGTCACAAAGTTTTACAATTTCATTCAAACTCAAAACATTTCCTTTAAATTAAGACGGAGTAGTTTTTGAACAAGCTCCTATAGTGTAGTCCGGTTAAGCATTTTGGCTTCTCAAGCCAAAGACTCGGGTTCAAATCCCGATGGGAGCACTTGAATAATTATTGTTATTGCCTTAAATATCAAAATCATAAATCATATTCTATGGGTTTAAAAAATCTCAACTTAAAAGAAGAATATCGTTCTGATGAGGATGATATTGTAGCAGAATTTTTTTTCCCTTGTTTGAGTAATTGTATCGAATATGATAGATGTGTAAATTATCTATCAATTCAGGCATTAGCAACAATTGCAATGGCATTTGATAATTTTAGTTCAGGTAAATCAAAACTAAGAATGATCACAGGTCATAGATACAAAACAGAAGATCTCAACATGTTTGCAAAATTATTTTCTGAAAAATTTACAAAATCATTTGAAGGTAAATTTATCAAAAATAGCAAAATTCAGAAATTACAAAACATAGTAAATAACGGGCAAATTGAATTAAAAATTGCCATTCCAAATTCAGAACGTATTGCTGATGCATTTTCTGAGAGAATTGGAATCTTCATAGATGATGAAGACGAACAAGTGGCTTTTACAGGAACATCAAAAGAATCATTTTCAACACAAACAAGAGATTTTGAATCTGTAGATGTTTTTACTTCATGGAATGACAAATCAAGAGTGGAAAGAAAAAGAAAAGATTTTGAAAATTTGTGGCAAAATAAAACCAAATATGTAGAAGTATGTGATTTTACGTATGCTGAACAAAACAATCTTTTAAAATATTCAACAAAGTGGGTTACAGAAATTTAAAATTCAAAAGTATCTTCTAACCTTGCCTTATTTTCTAAAAAATTCATTTTATTAATTTTGTAATAAATTACTTCACCACGTCTTTCAATAACTGCAATAATTGGTTCCTTCCCCATCTGAGTAATTTCAACAATATTATTTTGTAGTGTACCAATTTTTTCTTGTTGTCCTTCATTAAAACCAAAAATTAGAAATTTGGCGCCTTTTTCACCAAAATGACCTCTTTCATAAACCCTAAAGTCAGAACCAAACCCAAATCCATCTTTTACAATATACCCCCTAGTTTTCAAATCACGAAATATCAAAAATTTGGTAAGGATTTCAGAATTTGTTTTTTGACAAATACTCATAAAAGTATCAAAATCAATTTGTTTTTGTTTTTTCTTAAGAAATAATTTATGAGTATATAGAAGATACAGAGTCTCAAACGATTTAAGAAACAATTTACCATTCTCAATTTCGCCAAATCCTTTTTGTTCAAGATCATGGATCATTTTTTTATTAGAAATACAAACTTGATCTAAAATTAGATCACCATTGACTTCAGGAGTTTCATCCATAATGATGAGAAAAATGGGAGATTTCCATATAAGCATTGGAAATATGACCAAATAGTTGCTAACCGTTAAAATATGGGCATTTTGAGTTGAGATTATCATGCATGGTGCAAATTATAGAGATGGAACAGGACAAGTATTCACAAGAAAAGAATACATCAAAGGTAAACCACAAATTAAAATCGCAAAATTTCAAGGAGGTAAAAGGGGTACTTACGAATATTGTGTTCAATTATTAATGAACGAACGACTTCAAATTAGACATATGGCAATTGAATCAACTAGATTAGCAGCAAATAAAACATTAGAAAAAACAACTGGTGAATCAGGCTATTATTCAAGACTTAGAATTTATCCACATAATCTCTTAAGAGAAAATAAACAAATTGCAACTGCAGGAGCAGATAGGGTCTCAGAAGGAATGAGAAGATCATGGGGTAAAGCAACAAGTTTAGGTGCAAGAGTAAGACAAGGACAATGCATAATGGAATTATACGTTAATGGTGAAACATACCTAACTGCTGCAAAGAAAGCACTTCACGGAGCATGTGTCAAATTACCAGGAACTCCAACAATCAAAGTGATTGAATGGAATAAAGCATCACCATAGACTTTCTAAATCAGGTTTCTTATTTTCAATAAATTTTAAAAAATCTTCAAATTCTTGCTTTGTAGGATCACGTTTGAGAATTCTTTTAGTTTGGTAAAAGAAAGTATTGTATAATCTACCTACAACAAGACCTAATGCAAAAGATTTGGAATCATCAATTGTAGAAAGTAGTTTAATCAATTCCTTAATGTCATCTTTGTTGGAAATGCTGTCTTGAATTTTTTGTTCAATTTTCTTTAAAAGAATTTCATCCATAGACTACCATCGCAATGAAAGCTTAAAAACGCTTAAATCTGCAAATTCAACCCTTTGAATTGTTGCAGTTATAGTACAGTCTGGTTAGTACTCGTGCTTGCCAAGTACGTGACCCGGGTTCAAATCCCGGTAACTGCACCATCTATTGATTTTTAGGAATTAATGCATTTTTTATGATTTCAAGTGCATCATGAGCCTTTTCAGGTCTAGGTAATTGAATTGCAATGACATTATCTTGACCGTATCTTGATTCAGGTGAATTAAGTACAAGCATGGATGTATTCGCTAAAACTTCAAAAAAGCTCAAATCAGTTTTTCCGTTAACAAGAAACTTTTCTGAGATATTACCTACTGAAAAAGTCAAAACAATTTCTACAAATACATTTCCTAATCCGTCTTGTAAAATATTTAGATCAGTGTTAACAGAAAAAGGTTGACCCTCAATTTTTGCACGAATCAAACCGTATTTTTCTTCGTCAATTACAATACACGGAGTTTCTTTTCCCTCAAAATCAAAAGTAGTAATACCATCATGAACTCTATCTAACATTTTTTGTAATTCTTCAGACATCCTCTTTTTCCTCTAATGCAGGTACAATTTTGTCACTAGCTTTCATCAAGAATGGGGAAATAAATGCCGTAATAATTGAAATAATACCAACTAGTGGGAACAAGAAAGCACTTACTGCACCAATATCAACTCCAACTTTAACAATTACAATTGAGAATTCACCACGAGGAGCTGCCAATGTGAATGCAGAGCGAAGTGCCTTTCCACGTTTTTGTCTGAAGATAAAATTACCCAACATGTTACCACCAAATTTCATACCAGTGGCAACTGCAATCAAAGCAATAGCAATGAAAATATAATTTTCAAGTTGAGAAACATCCATCAAAGCACCCACCGAAATGAAAAATATTGCCACAAACATGTCCTTAATTGGACTAGAAAGCAATTTTGCAACTTCGGCAGATTTTGACTCTGCAACTAATACACCAGCTAAAAAGGCACCAATTGCAACAGATAATCCCACAATATTTGCCAATAAGGCATAACCAAAGCACACTCCAAGAACACTTAGAAGTAGAATTTCACGATTTTCTGCAGCTGCAACTCTATCAATTAATCCAGGGACTATTCGAGTTCCAATTGTAAAGGTTCCAACAATAAGACCAATTGCAACTAATACAACCACTATAATGGATTCTACAGATACGGTTCCAACTAAAGCAACAGATTGCAATGTAGAAATCAAAATTACAGCAATAACGTCTTCAACAATCAAAATACCTAAAACAAGTATAGAAGATTCTTGTTTGATTTTTCCCATTTCTTCTAAAAGTTTAACAATAATTGCAGTACTGGAAATAGATAAAGCTGCAGAAATAAACAATGCATCCATAAATTCTAAACCTAATGCAGTTGAAGCATAAAATAAAACGCCCAATGTAGAAAATAATCCTAGTGTACCTACACCAACAGATACTTTTCCAATAGATTTGATCTTTGCATATGGAAATTCAATTCCAATAACAAATAATAATAAAATTACACCAATTTCTGAAAATAAATGCAACGCAGAAATATCAGATAAAATCCCAACACCATCTAACATTTCAGAAGGGGAGTTATTTTCAGGTAATATCCAAGTCCAAAGAGGAGACAATGGGCCAATAAGCATTCCTGCAAAAAGATATCCAATGATCAAAGGTTGTCTAATTTTAAAAAATGCAAGTGTAACAATAGACCCAATAATCATGATAAAAGCTAAATCAGTTACAAAACTAGTATGAGGAAGTTCGGGAGTTACTTGTTCAATCAAAGTGTTAACGGTACTGTTCAAAGAATTTTGAATCGTGGAAGAATCAATTTGCAATGAAAGATTTTGCATATCAACAGTTGAAAAATTTCATTAAAAAGTGATTACGTGGTTAAAAAAAAATAGAAAAAAATTGTGAAAAATGATTATCAAAAAGTTATCAATTTGAAACTTCTTTATGCCTATAGATCCTAGACTAATTGCAGAGTGATGAGTAGGTCAGCTGATTCAAATGAAGAGATATGACCTGGGGTAACTGACTGCATTTATGGTTACATTGAGATAACCTAATTATTAATAGTACGGTACCGTACAGTACTATATGATACAATGCGAATACTGTCCAAGAGGATTCATTGAAACAACAAATGGTCTTGCTGAGAAGACATTTCATGAACTACTTCATGAACCAGAAGTTGTAAACAAGTGACTCTTTACATTTTTTATTTTACACCTAACTTTTTTTATTATTAGTTTCTTAATTCAAGTAACATGGTATCTAAAACGACTAAGAAAAAAGTAGTCAAGACAGTTAAAAGACAACCAAATCCAGCTGCAGTATTAAAGAAAGTAGCATCAGTTTCAGATTCCAATAAAGCATTACAAAAGGAGATCAAAGTAATGTCAAAGATTTTTGGTGAAAATCAGAAAGTCCTAGTATCAATGAAAGGTATGATTGATACATTAACATCAACATTAGAACACATTCAAAAACAATCAAAACAAATCAACATAATAGAAGATGATACACAAAAATTATACGCAGGATTAAATCAAGTCAGAACACAATCCAATTTAATTAATAAAATTAATAATCAAACAGATAAACTTGAAAATGAATTAAGTAAAATTTCAGAAATACAAAAAACATCAAAGACTCAAGAAATATCTCAAAAAGTTGATGAAAGTATGAATTCAATTACAAATAATTCTCAAATGATCATAAAAATTGCTCAAAGAATTGACGAAGTAAGAGATGAGTTAAGAGAAGTTTCAGGAAAGACGACTTCATTTTTAGAAATTAGTTCAGAGATGAATAAATTAAAAGAAAATATTGAAGAAATTTCTGGGAAAACAGAAAATCTCAGTACAGGAACTCAAGTAGTTCAAAGTCTCAAACAAGAATTTGAAAAAATAATTGAAGGAGTAGCTGATGCATCAAATGTAAATGCAGAGTTGGAAGCAATCAAAATTTCAATTGACACTATATCCTCAAAAGCCTCAAAAATTGACTCATTAGGAGGTGTAATTGATGGACTAAAACAACAATTTGAAACAGTATCATCAACTGTAAACTCTAGTGATGCAATAAGCTTAGAATCAATTAAAGAATTAGGAGGTAAAATTGATAAAATTGAGACAGAAATTGGCTCTTTAGCACATAGAGCAGACTCTACAGCATTTGTAGGAGAAAATCTCAAATTGGTTCAAGAAGATTTCTCAAATTTCAAATCCAACGTGTTTGATAAAACAAACAATATTGAGCAAAAAATTGTTTCAGTATCAGATACGCTAAAAAGACAAGAAGCATCAACTACAGAATTTCATAAAAAATCTGAAAAATTATTTCAAGAAATACAATCAGTCAAAAATGTTACAAACAAAGTTTCTAGTGATTCATCAAAGGAAATGATGGCGTTATTGAAACTCTCAGAATATCAATCAAACATCAGAATGAATACAGAATCAAAATATGGAGAATCAAAGGATCTTGAAAAAATGGCTAATCTGACATCAGAAATTGTAAATTTGTTTGATAGAATTTCAATTGAATCAGGTGAAAAAATACCATTACCTCACGAAGTAAGGCAATGGGCAGTAAGCAAAATTTTAGACTGTGCAGATAAATGGGAAATTAGATTCAGTGATGTTTATTCAATTTTAACAAACGCTATCGGAAGAGATATGTTAAAAGAATCTATCAGAATTCAACAAGTAAGAGACATTTATGGAATTAGAGCAGTAGATGAAATCAGAAAAGATCTAAATATTTCTTAGACACCGATTGTATCAGATTCTTTGAGTTGTGTTCGCTTTCGTTTTAATGCAGTAAAGATTCCAATAATTACAGCAATCCAAATAATACTAGAAAATACATTTGCAATACTGACATACATGTATGGTGTTGCATCCATAATATTTTGTCGTAAAAGATCTGCCCTATTGTTAATATCCATCATGCCGGTGTGATATGCAGAATTATTTGGAGGAATTGTAGAAATTTCATTAACACTTACAATCATAGCGTCCACATTATTTTGAATTCTAAGGAAGTTTGTTGATTCAGTAGCAAAAATCCAAACAGGATTTTTAGAAATTATTTCACTATGAGTATCAGTAGTTTCAGGTAATTTCTCTAACAAAGGCTCCATATCTAATTGAATAGCAACTAAATGCGCACGAATGGTTTCTGGATCAGATGAACCAATTATTCCATCAAAATGACCCCTAATCCTATCAAGAGGGTAAATATCAGAATTATATCCATTAATTGCCATAAATCCTCCAAAAATAATTAATCCCAAAATTCCAACCATTGATAATTTGTAAACAGTATTTGCCATTTTCTCTTTCTTCGTCATTTCACGTGGTTCACTTGATTTATTTCTTTTAAATTTAGTATGTGATAGGCTCATGTATGCAATAAAGAAAAAGCCAATAGTTTGAATTGCAATAATTGGTACAAATACAGGATTATTTGAAAAAATTGAAATAAAAATTGCAAGTATACCATAAACACCAAAAAATATTTCCAAAAGAGTTGTTTGTGTAAAAGGTAAATTGTATGCCTTACCTTTCCAGTCATCTTCTTTTTTGATTATACCATATTTTGGAGTTCTAAGAAATTCATTTTTCCTACCAAATACAGCATCAAATACTGCAACTGTATTATTTACAGACATTCCAGCATTGTAAACTAACAATGCAGGCAATAGTTTAGCTTTAGACTTCCATGATTTACCATACATATTTTGTATAATCAGAATGTATGCACCAGGCCCCATTGCAAGATATGTAGCAAATGTAATGATAGGTAGAAAACTAACAACATAGAGATTAACTTGTCCAGCCAAAAGAATTGGTAATGCTAAAAATTGTATTAGCATTAAAGGATAAACAATATGACGTGTTAATTGAACAAATGCCTGAATTTTTGCCTCAATTGAGATTTTACGTTTTACAGTAATATCAAAAAGTAATTTTGTTGCACATTGAATAGAACCTTTTGCCCAACGGAATTGCTGTCTTTTTGCAGCATTCATTTGTGCAGGAAGTTCAGCATCAACTACAATGTCAGGCAAGAATACACATTTCCATCCTTTCATTTGTGCCCTGTAACTGAGATCGAGATCTTCAACTAAAGTTGCAGTATGCCATCCACCAGCATCTTCAATGCAATCACGTTTCCAGATTCCTGCAGTGCCATTAAAATTCATAAATAAATGAGAGTCACTTTTTGCTTTTTGTTCTATTAGAAAATGAAAATCAAGACTTAGTGCTTGTACTTGAGTAATAGTAGAATAATCTTCATTTACATGACCCCAACGACATTGGATTAACCCAATATTTGGTTTGGAAAAATGAGGTATAGCTTTTTTGAGAAACCATGTGGGAGGAATAAAATCTGCATCAAATATTGCAACAAGTTCACTATCAGTAATTTGCATAGCATATTTGAGAGCACCTGCTTTGTACCCCTTTCTTGTTCCTCTTCGTATATGTTCAATATCAAATCCTTGAGTCTTGTAATAGTTTACAGTTTTTTCTAGTAAATCAACAGTATCATCATCAGAATCATCTAAAACCATTATGTTCATTTGATTTTTAGGATAGTCCATAGCACATACTGCATCTACAAGTCTTTTAGCAACATACTTTTCATTATAAATTGGAAGTTGAATTGTGACAGAAGGCGTTCCTAAATCAATAGTTTTAGCAACTTTATTTCTTTTATTTGCAAGAAAAACTAGATAATAAAAATTACAAGTGTATGCAGTAATCAAAATTGCGGAAATAATAAACAAATCAAATACTAATGCAGTGAAAGGATTTCCAGCCATCTTTAGCTGCTCAAAAGTAATTGTCGATATTTATAGTTGCAATAAATGCAATTATTTTTGTTCATAAATTTTGATTGCTTGTGGAGGACAAACTCCTTCACATGCAAGACAGAAAATACAATCAGGTTCTTTTGACATTAATGGTTTTTGTTCTGAACCAGGATTTCCAGGAGAATCAAACCACTCATAGACACCTACAGGACAAGCCTCAAGACATCCACCATCAGCTATACAAATATCATAATCTACTGAAACAAATTCTCCCCAGATACCCATGATTCCATTACTGGTACCTTTACGACCCCAAGTTTTGATAGTATGTTCTGCAGCTTCATATACAGCAGAAGGTTTTGTTTTTGATTTAAATTCAATATCAATTGGTCCAGGTTTTGCACCATCTGGAATTTCAATAGAAGCATCATCTTCCTCTTCTTCGTCATCTGTAGCTTCAATTGGTTTTGGTTTTGCACCAAGAACAATTTTAGCAAGTGGTGTTAATTCTTCTAATCTCTGAATAGCAGCAAGTTCAGGAATTTTTTCAGATTTTGCAAGATGTGAAATCATCTTATCAGCCAAAATTGTATTACGTAAAATAGTATCAATAACCATTTTTGCAAAATGGTCTGCTTTCTTTCTATAATCTTTAACCCAATTAGGATCTCCAAATTTTTCAATTGGAAATACTTGATAAATAATATCAACAACTTCACCAGTTACAATTTCTACAGTTACTGACAAATCAACTTCTTCGTATCCTTTTTCATCAGGATCATCCATGTTTTGTTCTTTCCAACGATAGGTAGCGTAAATTCTATCAGCATACATATCCATTTCAAATGCTTTTTTCAAACCATCATGAACTGATTTTAATTCTACAGGATCTTCAAGTTTAATTGGTAATCTATACAAACCAAGTTTAAATCCGTGTAACGGGTAAACACCACGTTTTGCAGTTGGGGCCTCCATGGACCAAACCCGATCTTTTAAAAGTAATGACATCTGTTTTTTATGAGTAGAATTTAGTTAAAAACGTTATCAGTCATCATCTTGAGGACAAGTAAGTTCTCGAAGATCAGTGTATTTTTTTTCCATTGCGTTTGCATGCATTAAAACTGCAGACAAATCATAGGAATCTTTAGAAAAATACCATCGAATTGGAACCCAATGCCCAATACCATCCATATCATGAATCATGCCTTTATCAGCCTTAACTTTTAGACTTTCATCAACAGATGTTTCTTTAATTTCTAGTCCACGCTTAGTTTTATCTTCTAAAATTAAAGCAGTATTACCATCTTTAATAAAATAGAAAGAACCTTTCTCAATAACGGGAAGATCTAAAAGCAATTTATTTTTCCACAGGGTTACCTATCATGTTACCCCATTCAGTCCAGGAGCCATCATAATTCCTCACCTTTGGGTATCCAAGAAGATATTTCAAAACAAACCAGCTATGGGATGAACGTTCACCGATTCGGCAATAACAAATTACATCTTTATCAGGAGTAACACCCTTTAATTCATAATTTTGTTTTAATTCTTCAACTCCTTTGAATGTACCATCAGCATCATTAACTGCAGTTGCCCATGGAATATTATTTGCATCAGGAATATGTCCACCTCTTTGTGCATGTTCCATTGGATATTCTGGAGGAGCTGTAATTTGACCAGAAAATTCTGCAGGAGATCTTACATCAACCATCACAGTATCTTCTTTTCCAATTCCTCTACTTACATCAAATAGATATGCACGCAATCCTTCATCTGGAGGTTGTCCAACATATTGTGATGGTGAAATTTCTGGTTCATCAGTTGTATAATTACGATTTTCTAATTCCCATTTTTTTCTTCCACCATTCATAATCTTTAGATTTTCATGTCCATATATTTTGAAAACCCAAAAAACAAATGCTGCAAACCAGTTATTGAAATCACCGTAAAGAATTACTTCAGTATCAGCAGTAATCCCATTTTTAGACATTAATGCCTCAAATTCTTTTTTACTAATTATATCTCGAGTTACAGGATCATTGATATCACGTTTCCACCAAATTAGACTAGCACCATTAATGTGACCTTTTTGATATCCATTTACAGGATCATAATCAACTTCAACTAATTTTCTATTTTCATTTGGAGGATTTTGTGACAACCATTCAGTATCAACTAAAACTTCAGGATGTGCGTAACTCATATTCTCATATGTTCACATTCATACTTATTTGTTTTTACAAATGGGCGTAAAAATATCATTTTTATGTAAATCAATTCAAAACAACTTACTTGAAACTAGAAAATGTAGCCGTTGTAAGTAAAGTTGGGAATAAGGATTCAGAAAAAGCTGCAAATGATGTTGCAAAAAAATTACTAGCAAAAAAAGCAACAGTATACACAATTTCACCAGTTAGCGTAGAAGGTGCAAAGCAAATAGAAACACTTGAAGAGATTCAAAAAGTGAAATTAGATCTAGTGATCACATTAGGAGGAGATGGGACAACACTTCGAGTTTTTCGAAATTTAGAAAACGAAACACCAATTTTGACAATTAATGTTGGAGGTAATAGAGGAATTTTAGCAGAAATCACAATAGAGGAAATCGATGAAGCAATAAATGATATTTTAGAAGATAAATTTTTCCTAGATAAAAGAACTAGAGTAACTGCATCATGTGGAGGAAAAGAATTCCCACCAGCATTAAATGAAATTTACATCAGTAGAGCAAACTTAACTAAAACTGCAGAAATTGAAATTAAATTTCAAAATGATACAGTAAAACAAAAAATGGATGGAGTAATCATAGCAACACCAAGTGGTTCAACAGGTCATTCATTTTCATTAGGTGGTCCAATATTACACGAAAGTTTAGATGTGTTAATCATCACACCAGTTGCACCAGTATACAGATTAGCATCATTAGTTGTTCCAGATGAAAAAATTGAAATTATTTGTTCTCAAGATTGCAACATAGCAATAGATGCACAAGTTGTAAAATCTGCAGGATATGAAGAACCAATAATTATTAAGAAATACAAAAGCCCAGCAGTTTTCATTAGATTGAAAAAAAGAGGTTTAAGACAAATGAGTAAACTTGGATTTTAGAATTTTAGATGCAAGTGCATTTTATGCAGGAGTTCCATTTAGATCATCTGAAGATTGTTACACAACATCTCTAGTTTATGATGAAATACAACATATTAAGAAAAATCATGATGCACTTGGAACATTACTTGAAACAAACAGGCTGAAAATTAGAGAACCAGACATGCAATCAACTCAGGCGGCAATTAAAGCAGCAAAAGAGACAGGAGATTTTCCACAATTATCAAAACAAGATATTTCAATTATTGCATTAGGAATGGAAACAAAAGGTCAAATTATTACAGATGATTTTGCAATTTCTAATGTTGCAAAAAACATAGGATTAGTTATTTCACCCATCATGACAAAAGGAATCAAAGATGTTGGAAAATGGATTCATTATTGTCCAGGATGTAAAGCAAGTTATCAAGGTGGAAAAGAATGTTCTATTTGTGGAACTCCATTAAAACGAAAACTACTCAAATAGTTGTAAAAATTATTGTTGTGAGATATAAAATACAACACTAACATTTGTTGTAATCTCTTCATCACCAGACATTATTGGAGAAGATTTCATGGATGATTCTGCAAATCCATCAAAGGATGCTCGCATTGGACTATCATAGTAAGGAACTACATTATCATGAATTACTACAGATTTTACTCCAACAATTTTTTGTTTTAATGGAACAAGTGCTTTTTCTGCTTTTTGAGTTGCATCATTTATTGCATCAGCAATCAAGTCATCACTAATTTTTTCTAATTTATTATCAGATAATTGAAAAGAAATATCATTAACGCGATTAGCTCCAGAAGAAACAGCTACATCAATAATATCACCAGCAGAATCAATTTTTTCCGTTTGAATTGACAAAATATTTGAAACTCGATATCCATTTACAATTTGTTGCCAATTTCCATTGGAATCTTCTATGTTATCGTATAATGGATAAATCGAAAAATTTGATGTTTGTATATCGTCTTTAGAAATTCCAGAATCAGATAGGGAAGAGATTACAGAATTTAATGAATTGGAGTTTTCAGATAGGGATTCATTAGCAGTTTTGGCTACAGATTCAACTCCCAGTACAATAATCAAAGTATCAGGGCTTGATGAGGCTGTAGCAGTACCTGAAACAGAGATGGTTTGTTCAGAAGGATCATATTTTTTCAGCCATTCATAAATTAATTCTTCAGGAATATCATCTTCATTAATTTGAGATTCAACCTGATTATCACTTTGAGTTAAAGTTACAGCAAAAGCTAAAACAAAAATCACACCAATTACAACTGCAATAT
This sequence comes from uncultured Nitrosopumilaceae archaeon, assembly GCA_937897875.1. GTDB lineage: Archaea > Thermoproteota > Nitrososphaeria > Nitrososphaerales > Nitrosopumilaceae > Nitrosopumilus. Next base: position 4,292 of record CALCPD010000009.1, on the reverse strand, counting down.
TTACTCGATTATCCATAAATTTTCTTAAAGCATATACTATAAAAATTCATGAAATAAAATGGCAGTAATAGTTATGTCAGTGTCTTTTGGTTACTTTCTTTTTGAAGTTTATTTTTAGTAGTCAACATATTTTTAATTTTTTTTGCACGAGCCTCACCTAACCCTTCAACTTTTGCCAATTCAGAAGTGGTTGCACTAAAAACTTTCAACGGAGTACCAAATTTTTCAAGCATTCTAACTGCAAATTTTTCACCAATTCCAGGTAAACTACAAAGTGTAGATAATTGCTGAGTTTCTAAATTAGATGATTTTTTTATTTTTTTCAGATAGGGTCCTGTAGGACCATCTTTTTTAGAACACATGGAAACCAATAATTTAGCAGTATGAGAGGCACTAGGAGTTGGGATTATTGGAATTTTAAATTCAAGTGTAACTCTAGATAAAGCACCATAGAAAACTAAAGGGTTATCAGTAATTTCTTCAATTTCGTCAACATTACCTTCAACTAATACAATAGGATGTTCAAAATGTTCTTTGAGTCTAGTACATTGATCATAAAGTCGTCCATCAAAAACAGAAGCCATCAAATCTTTGATACTTTTTCTTTCAACAATAGTTTCAGGTGCAACAATGTAGTCTCCAATAGGAAGTGTTTTCATTTCTACTCCCATCCCAACAGCTTTCAATAAATCAGGAATTCCACTTTTTCGTTCACGTTCATCTACAATTATTCGAAGATTTTCTAATTTCACTAATACTATTTGTAATGAATTGTTAATATCTTATCTGAAATAGGTCGTAAAGATTATTTTCTAGGATTATCTTCAGTTGCTGCTGGAGGTGGAGGTGTAGCACCACTTTTCATCATTTCAGTGATTTTTGCTTCTTGTTCTTTTAGACTTTCTTTTACACGAACTTCTTGTTTCTCAAGAACAGTTGATCTAGTTTTTGCCAATTCAATTTTTTCTTCTAATTCATCAACGAGTGTTTTTTTATTAGATTTAATCAAAACAGTTCCAGCTTGTTTGAATACAGAATCATCATCAGCGATTTTCTTTAATTCCTCAAGAGCTTTTTCAGTTTCTGCTTTTTCCATTTCAAGATGTTGTCTTTGAGTCATAATAGATTGTAAATTTTGTTGAGATTGTTGTAATTTTCCAATTTGTTCTTGAAGCCATGGTGGCATTTGTGGAGCTGACATGAATATTTACAAAATTAATCTGATTATATCTTTACCGATTCGATTGAATCGTAACTAGCTTGAATGAGTCGTAAAGTAGAATTAAGATTTGCTCTAAGATGTGCAATTTGATCAGTTTCTGCAGTAATTACCAATTTTTTATCTAATTTTATTTTAGTTTTAACAGGATTTTCAGGATAGAATTCATTATCAGTATTTACAGAATCATAAATTGCAGTAGTTTTATCTTTAGCATCTACAGTGATTTTTGCACTATAATTTAATGTCATATGCAGTACCAGCTACTTTATGGTTGCATTTTTTACAAGACCAAATTCCAACAGCATCTCTGCCAAATGTTTGTGAACCACATTCAGGACAATTTCTTTTTTGTTTTAATGTAAAGTGTACTTTTGTGTATTGTTTTCTTAGTTTAATTCCGTAACGAGCACCTAAACCTTTTAGGGATTTCTTTGCTTTAGCCATTTTACTGACTCTCCTCTTGTGCAGATTTTAATTGTTCTCTAATCTTTGCACCTACTTTAACAGATAATTCACCACATTGGTTAATTTCTTCTTGACTAAATCCATCACTTCCACCTTTTTGTAATGCAACAATATTTCCGTCAGAATCAGTAGTTATAGTAATTCTTGAATCCATACTAGCCCATTCATCGCCATTAGGATCAACAACAATATAATTTCCAATTTTTCCCATGGTTACAGATACAGGGATTGTGCTTACAGGTAACTGTTTGTCTCCACCTTCAACAACTGTAGGCTGGTCATCAACCATCTCCCATGTTGGAGTTTTTGATGTAAGTAAAGCAGCAGTTGCAGCATAAGAACATGCATCAAAGAGATTTCCATCATAATCAATTACCACAACATCTGCAAATACACCAACGACAGATTTGTCTTTTTCAATTACTAATTGAGAAACATCAACCATGTGACTTTCTCTAATTCCTCTATCAACAACTCTTGCCAATTCAATAACAGGAGCTTGTGGAGGTCCAGTTTCAACAGTAGGATGTGAAAGGGGCAATAGCTCAGCAGTGCACATAAACATACCTTTGTCACCCACATCTGGGAAAGGTCTATCTGGTTGGATTTTTACTCCACATAAAACTTCGGTATCACCAAGGTAAACTCTTGCAGAACCATTTGCTTTAGGAATTGCGTTAATTTCAATTGAGATTTTTCTTGGCTCATCTAGTGCTCTTCCGTCAACTCTTTTTCCTTGTTCTAATAATTCAAGAATTTGTGCTTTCTTTAATTCATCAATAACTGAAACACTGGTCATTTCTAATCTTTCCTATTCCCAAAATATTTGTCATGTAGTGCTTTCTTTTGAAGTTCATAAACAATTTCACATCCTTTAACTCCAACATCTACACATTTTTTGTATTCTTCAGGAGTTAAAACACCATCTAATTGTAATAATGTAATTTTCTTAAGACTTGGCATATATCCAACTGGCATATCTGCTTGACCTGCTTGGTCTTCTTCATTGTTAACATCAAGAATAATGGTATCTGCAACTTTACCTGAAGCAATTGCTGCAACCATATCTCTCATTGGAATTCCAGCATCAGCTAATGCAACAGATGCTGCAGTAAGGGCAGCACATCTAGTTCCACCATCAGCTTGTAAAACTTCAATAAATACATCAACAGCAGTTCTTGGGAATTTCTCCAACATTACTGCAGGTTCTAATGCTTCTTTGATAACTTTGGAAATTTCAATTTCTCTTCTTGAAGGTGCTGGTCTTTTTCTTTCACCAACAGAAAATGGTTCCATGTGATACCTAACTCTTAAAATTCCAGTGTCAGTATTGGACATGTGTTTTGGATGAACATCTCTAGGTCCAAATACGCCAACTAAAATTTTGTTATCCCCAAATTCAATATAAGCAGAACCATCAGCGTTTTTTAATCCGCCAGCCTTAATCATAATTCTTCGTGGCTCGTCTATTTTACGTCCATCACAACGAATACCATTTTCGTCCAATAGAACCATAGTTGCATCTCGTCCACCCATTATGATTCATCCTTTCCATCTAACATGTCTTTAATTAAATCAGTTAAATTAGCAATATGTGCTTTTTCATTAACCATCTCAATGGCCTTTTTAGCTTTAGATAGCCCTTCAGCAGATTCACAAGATACCACAACCCATCCATTTTGACCAATGGTTACGGCTGCATTTGTACCATTTTCAATCATCTGAATCATGCTACCCTTCTTTCCAATTAATCTTGGAACTTTACTTGTTGAAATTTTTACTAATACGCCGTCATCAATTTTACCTAAGTCCCTATCAGAAATGGTTATGAGAGGATCTCTTGTTCTATCAAAATTAGCAATTCTAGCAGCTACAAGATCTCCTGTTTTGAGTTTACTTGAAAGTTCATCAGCATGAGTAGAAAAATCTCGTCCAAAGACATCCATTGCGGGTAAAAATCCAATATAACATGAATTGATATCTAATTCCCAAGACAATGAAGTATGAGAAACAACTTTACCAATAACAAGATCATCAATTTTTGGAAGATATTTTCCAGTTAAAGGAATGACTTTAACAGAATCATCGTAAATTTCAGAAATACCAACTGCTGTAGCAATTATGTTATTTCCTTCAAGTATGACATTTTGTTCAGGTCTAAAAGGTCCACTAGTAACTACATCACCAGGAATAACATATTTTCTCTTATCTGCCATTATTTCATTATCTCCACAGTTGCAGAACCCTTTGTAATAGAACCTAATCTGTCAATCACGTTTGGCCTTGCTGCTGCGGGTATTTCAAGTATTGCTTTTAGTGAACCATTATTTTGCCATTCTTCTTTTTTTAGAGAACCGACAGATTTCAAAACAGAATAAGATTGAGAAGCATATTGTGCAGGAATAGTAATTTCTAATTGAAGATTTTCAGATTTTAATGCAATTATTGAGCGTAATTTTTCAACAATATCCTTAACTTGTTCTTCAACATTTTTCTGGGGTTCAATTGAAACACGACCATCCTTCATAGCTTGTTCAATTCGTAATGGGGGGTGAGGTAAATGAGTTCTAGGATCAACATATGTTTTAGCGATGTATTCAACGAT
>CALCPD010000008.1 GCA_937897875.1 uncultured Nitrosopumilaceae archaeon | reverse complement strand
GTTTTGCTGCTGCCTTTCTCTTTGGAGCTGCTTTTCTCTTTGGAGCTGCTTTGCGTTTTGCTGCAGTTTTTCTCTTTGGAGCGGCTTTGCGTTTTGCTGCTGCCTTTCTCTTTGGAGCTGCTTTTCTCTTTGGAGCTGCTTTTCTAGTTGCAGTTTTTTTAGTAGCTTTTCTTTTTGGAGCTGCTTTTGTAGTTGATCTACGTTTAGTTGCAGCTTTTCTTTTTGTAGCCATGCTAAAATCGATATTTTCATTGTTTTTCAGTGGTTAAACTAAAAAAATTTACACAATTTGATTACAATTAGTGAAGTAATTTTATTGATGTAAATAATTTTTGATCGTAATTTTCTTTTTCTTTTGTGTTTACTTTTCTTTTTTTCTTACATTGTTTTGATCGTCTGTCTATTTTTCAAAATTTTACGCATACAATTGATTATTTTAAAATTTTTCCATCTTTTTTTGTACGTTTTCTTTTTCTTTTTTCTGATCTATTTTACTAAAATCCCATGCCTTTTCTTTTGATTATTGTTAAGACATCTTCATCTTGCATGATGTGGGTTAAACCAACTCTTTGCCCACCAAATTTCACACTTTTACCCCAAACTAATCCGTATCTGAATTCTCTTTTTAATCTTCTATGTAATTTGTTACAAACATCTTCTACAGTGTCTCCTTCTCTTGAAATAAATGGTTCTTTGAAATCTGTTTCTCCGCCTTTAGGACGCATGTATATTCTTATGAATTTTAATTTTCCATAAATTTTCTCTTTTAATTCTTCAATGTTAATATCTGCATTTGCAGAAACTTCTACAACATCTGTTTTTAATTTCGATTTTAAATCTGTTAGAAATTTCTTGTCTACTAGATCAATTTTATTTAAAACTGTAATTGCTTTTGAATAACTGATATTTCCTGCTATGTGATCTGCTATTTGTTCTGATGTGATATCTTCTCTTACTACCACTCGTGCACTCACTAATCCATACAAATGTAAAATATCTTTAAGATGTTTTTCTGTAATTTTTGTAAGCTTAGTTTGTTGTGCAATTGCAATTCCTCCCATTGATGCTTTTTCAATTGTAATGTTTGGCGGTAATTGATTTAGTCTGATTCCTATATTACCTAATTCATTTGTTAATACATCTTCGTGATATGGTTGAAACACATCTAATACCAGTAAAACTAAATCTGCTGTTCTTGCAACTGATAGAATTCTTTTTCCTAAACCTTTACCTGATGATGCCCCTTTGATAATTCCTGGAAGATCTAAAACTTGAATTTTTGCACCTCTATAATCCATCATTCCTGGAACCACTGTTAATGTGGTAAACTGAAATGCACCTATTGTAGAATTTGCACCTGTCATTTTATTTAGCAATGTTGATTTTCCAACACTTGGTAATCCTATGAATACAACTGTGGCATCTCCACTACGTCTAACATCGAATCCATCTTGTTTCATTCCTGATTTTTTGGTAACTTCTGCTTCCTGCTCTCTTTTTAATTTTGCAATTTTTGCTTTTAGTAATCCTATGTGGTGTTCTGTTGCCTTATTGATCTGAGTTTTTGCCATTTCATCTTGAATGGATTTAATTTTTTCAGGAATTCCCAACGTTGTTCATTTCTTACATTATTCTTTTCCATTAAAACCGTAGCACTTTGTAATTTTTTGCTAGGTATGGTAAAATATAATCTCGTTTATGGTGAGTTATCTTATTTGTAATTGATGTGTCGTGTTTCATTTTTTAGTGGTAAATTAATGTGAATTTGTATGAATAAATTTTTAATTTATTTGAGTTGTTTTACGATTTTATCTTTATACTTTATTTTGACTATCTTTGTTTTTCCTTCTGAATTCTTATTGACTGAACAATTAGTTCCACAACCTGTTTTTGAAGCTGTACTGTCTGAAACTAATATTGATGTGGGTGATTCATTTCGGCTTTCTATTGTTTCTGAAAATATTGGTGATTATGCTGATATTCATATTGTTTCTATAGCGTTTCCCGATCTAATTGAAATTGATGACGTTGTAAAAATTGCTACATATGATTTTACATTGTCTCCATCTTACATTTCAGTTGGCGAAAAAATTGGTTCAAATTATAGTGGAGGTGTTGAAACCACTTTTGCTGAATATCCTTCGATTGAAGCTATGAGTAGACCTCTAAAATCTGATGTTGAGACTTATTTTGATGTTGTTGTGACTCCAAAAAAGTCTGGAATTTTTGATGTCTATGTAAAATCAATTGGTATTCCTCATTCTAGTGATCTTTCACATTATCCTCATTCTGGAACACTGGATCATCAGAATGAACATGTTTTGGTTTATTCGGTAACTGTAAATCCCTAATATTTTGTGAATGTTAATTAGTACTATGACTACAAAATCATCTCAAATTTTTCTAAAATCTAACTCTGAAATTATTTTTTTATTCGGTAGTATTCTTACTAGTCTTGGTATTCTTTTAGTAACTGTGGGTGGAAGTTGGGATATCACAAATCATTTACTTAGTAAACCTGAAACTTTTTTCTCCCCGCCTCACGCTTTAATGTATTCTGGTGTGGCTATATCTTTGGTTGGTGTAGTTTTAACTTTTGTTGGTTGGAAAAATTTACAAAAATTTAAGCACAACTATTTTCTACCATTAAAAATTAAATTAATTGGAATAGGGTTACTTACTGGTGCTGGACCTTTGGATTTTGTTTGGCATTCTTATTTTGGTTTAGATGGATTGCTCAGTCCTCCTCATTTTACTTTGATTATTGGAATGTTTCTGTGTAGTGTTGGTGGGATGATTGGAATCTCAAGATATTTGAAATTTAATGATTCCACTTCTATTGTAAAATATTTGTTGATTTTGGCTGTAATTCCTGTTTGGTTATCTGCATCTGGAATAATTTCTTCCCTGTCTTTGCCTTTCTCTAGTACAGATTTTTTTGAATTTAATCCTGAACCTACTATTGCTTTCATTATCGCATCTTTGGCATATCCTTTTTTGATTTCACTTTCGTTAACTTTGATTTTTAGATTGTCTAATCATCAATTTGGAATTATGAGTGTTCTGGGTGGATTATTTTTATTAATTTATAGTTCAACTGCAATAATTCCTAATTTTGCAATGTTTGATACTATTCAATTTTACTCATTAAATTTAATTCCATTTGTTATTGCTGATATATTTCTTAAAATGAATAGATCTAAATTATCTAGATTTTTTGTAGGTGGATTGCTAGGTTCAATATTTTATTTGGTCTATTATCCTTATGTGATGTATACTTTTAATGAAATTTTATTGGGTAAATTGGTCTCCCCTAGTTTAATTTATTTTGTTTATTTTGAATTAATTCAAACTGTCTTGGTGTACACCATAATCCCTGCAATAATTATGGGTATTCTAGGCATGGTATTGTCTGTTAATCTTTCCAAAAAAATACTAATGACTTAATTTTTTATTTGAACTTATTATTTCATTTTTTTATATTAAATTCACAAAAAAGAAATAATTATGGGATCAACATAATTGATATTCCCACAATAACTAGAAATCCTACAAAAAGAACTGAACGCTCTTTTTGATCTTGTAGAAGTTTCTTTTCATACATACATTACTACTTTATACTTTGGATTTTAAACAATGTATTTTATTTTTATAAATTTATGATACTGAGTTTCATATACTGGAACTAAATTAGAGATCTTTTATCACTATGTCTTGATTTTTTGGAATTTACGTCATTCCATTACCTGTGTCTAACGTTTAGTTAGAATTTCCTCTAAATGTGGATACTCATCAATCCAAAATTTCTGATTTACGCATTCCCATTCAAATAATTCAAATGATTCCTTGCTTGATTCTGGATTATTTTTATTTATAATTTGAATTTCATTTTTAATATTTTCAATTTCTGATTGTTGTTCTGATAGATACCTTAACCTGTGCTCTGCTTCTAGGATTCTTTCTTCTAATATAATTTCAAAATATGATTGAGGTCTTGACTCCATACATGAATATTCAATAATTTCATCATATTGTAATTGTAATTCATTTACTCTCTGTTTTACATCTAAATTTACTCTTTGTGCCTCTGTTGTAATTTTTTCATACTCTGATATTTTTTCTTCACTGTCTGTTGGATTTTCTACTTCTTCCATTTTATCATCAAAAATTACTGCAAAAATAACTCCAATACAACTAATTATTGTTAATCCTAAGAGGGTATTTTTCTTCACTAGATCTTCTATTTCACTTACCGTCTTAAGACTTTTTCATGTTTTGACTTAACATCCAACTGTTGCTAATGTTTTTTTACATTCAAAAGCCCAATCAAAATTTAATGGGTCATCATTAACTACAAAATGTATTATTGTTCCAATTACAATAAATCCAATAATAATTTTCACAATTTTATCCATAATCTTGGTATTAGATTACTCTTGCTTAATTTTTTTTAATTTTCTGTTATGCGTTTACTGATAAAATAACCTGAATCATTTTAAAATTTATATGGATTATTCAAATTTCAAAATACAATTAAATTTTTAATTCAAATTTAGTGGCATGATTTTGAAAGTATTCTCTAATTGCTTTGATGGTGTTTTCTTCTTCATGCTTATTCATTACTTCATTCATAATTTTTTCAATATATTTATCTAATTTCTTAATTCTATCATTTGCAATTTCTGAAGAAATTAATGATTCATTTTTTTGATAATCTAATCTTATTTTGACTCTGTAAGCTCTATCCACCTCCTCTAAAATATGCTCCAGTAATTCGATTCCCTTAGATCTGAATCTTTTACCGTCTGTCATCATTAAAGTGGGAATTTGCTTTAAACGATTCATTTCGGTTTTCTGATTCATTTCAAATTTATCCATCATTAAAAGAAAATTAAATTCACTTTGTAGTGTGTCTTTTCGTTTATACATTATTTTATTTTTATTTGGATTTGTTTGTAGATAATCCATTTCTACTAATCTTTCACATGCCTGAATTATTGCCGATTTGTCTCCTCCCACTTTTCTTGTAATGTCACTTGTGGATCGCCAATTAGATGTATTTTTTAGAATCAAATCATCATACTTAGTTGTCAATATAGATTTGATTTACAAAATCGTTAGTTAAATGAGTTTACCGTATTCTAAAAATAACAAAATGTATTGTTGTCCTGATGGTTGTATTTGATAAATTATTTGGTGTACTTCTGATACAATTATTATTTAGTAACAAAAATTAATTTTTATGAAAAAGAAAACTTTTGCAGTTGATATTGATGGAACTATTACTGAAAATGGTGGTGGTAGGATTCATCTTGATGCATTGGAGGCATTAAGGCGATTAACTAACATGGGTCATGATGTAATCTATGTAACCGGTAGATCTTCTGTTGAAGCATACCTGCTGTCAGTATTTGGTGGAACACGAAAAATTGCTGTTGGTGAAAATGGTGGGTGTATTGCTTTAGATGCTGATAATCATATTTTGTTAGGGGATATTGAAGTCTGCAATAGGGCATTTGATTTAATTAAAAATAATTTGGATGACGTTACAAAAAAACCTGTTTTTCCAAGATTAACTGAAGTTGTTTTAGAAAGAACTTTTGATATGGATGATGCCCGAAAAATTCTTTCTGAAAATAATCTTGATGTTAATTTATCTGATAGTCAATATGCAATTCACATTAATTCTAAAGGAATTGACAAAGGATCTGGATTTACAGAATTAATGAATAAATATAATATTGTAAAAGATGATGTAATTGCAATCGGTGATAGTGCCACTGATATTCCTTTGTTTAAAGTTGCAAAAACTAGTATTGCTTTAGGTAATGCATCTGAAATTGTGAGATCTGAGGCTACTATGACTGTATCTGGTAGTAGTGGTGATGGGGTTCTTGAAGCACTAGATAAATTAGCACCTAAATTATCTGAGATATAGTATGACATTTCAAACTATAATTGATGAAATTCAAAGTAATCTAAAAAAAATCATTCATGATCTATCTCTTTCTGACATATCTTTTTCTGTAGATGTTGCAAAGCCTGGATTTGGTGATGTTAGTTCTAACATTGCATTTTTACTTGCAAAAGAAATGAAAAAAAGTCCTAAAGAAATTACTCAAATTTTATCTGATGCATATTCTAAATGTGATAGCGTGCTTGTTTTGAAGACTGAGGCACATCCTTCTGGTTATCTTAACTTTTTTGCTAATTGGACAAAACTAAGTAAATTGATTTTATCTCAATCTTATCTTGATACCTTTGGAGATGTTAATATTGGAAATAATTCAAACATTGTAGTAGAACATACCAGTGTTAATCCTAACAAAGCATTACACATTGGTCATATTAGAAATATTGTTGTTGGTGATACTATTTCTAGAATTTTAACCAAGGCAAATTACAAAGTTAATGTTCTTAATTATATTGATGATTCTGGATTACAAGTTGCTGATATTATTGTAGGATTCAAACATTTTGGATTTGATGAAGAACCTCCAAACGGAAAGAAATTTGACCATTATTGTGGTGATGATGTTTATGTTAAAACTACTCAAAAATATGAACTTGATTCTTCTCTTGAAGAAATTAGAAAAAATACTTTAAAAGAACTTGAAGATGGTGATTCTGAAACTGCAGCATTTGGGGATATTATTACTAGAAAAGTTCTATCTGGTCAATTACAAACTTGCTGGAATCTCAATGTTTCTTACGATTGTCTTAATTTTGAGTCTCAAATAATTCGCTCAGGATTATGGTCAAAAATCTTTAAAAAACTCAAAGAAATGGATCTCATAGAATTTGAAAATCAGGGTAAAAATGCTCAATGTTGGGTAATTCGTGGGGATGGCAAGGAAGAAGACAAGGTGATTGTTAGAAGTAATGGTACTGCTACCTATATTGCCAAGGATATTCCCTATGCTGCATGGAAATTAGGATTATTGGATGACCCTTTTTACTATCAAAAATATGATGCCCATCAGCCTAATTGTAAAAATCTCTGGCAAACTAGTTTGACTGATGAATCTAATACTCCTCAAAATTTTACTGCTCAGAAAGTGGTAACTGTAATTGATTCACGTCAAGAGCGATTACAAAAAATTATTACAACATTAATGGAAAAATTCAATTCAACCCCAAATAGTTATGTTCATCTTGGATATGAGTCCGTTACATTAAGTTCTGATACTGCAAAAACTCTTGGATTGGAAACTGATGGGAAACAAGCTCAAATGTCTGGTAGAAAGGGGTTGTATGTGAGTGCTGATTCTGTTTGTGAATTATTAAAGCAAAAAATTATTGAGGAAACTAAAAAACGACATTCTGAAATGAGTGATGCTGAAATTGATAAAATTGCACAATCTGTTTCCATTGGTACTTTACGTTATGAAATGATCAAACAGGATTTGGATAAAATAATTACTTTTGATTTGGCAAAATCACTTAGTTTGGAAGGTGATACTGCACCATACATTCAATATGCATATGCAAGAGCATCAAGAATATTAGAAAAATCTGGAATCAAACCAAACATTGATGTTGATTTTTCATTGCTTCAAGAAAAATCTGAACTTGATTTAGTTAAAACCATTGGTCTTTTTAACTTACAAGTTCGTGATGCTGCAAATAATTTTGCTCCTAAAGTGGTTGCTAGATATTGCCATGATCTCGCAGTTTCGTTTAATTCATTTTATGAACATGTAAAAGTTTTAGATTCTGATAATGATGCTTTAAAATCAGCTCGAATTTGTTTAGTTAATTCCTTTAATCTCACTTTGGAGAAAGCATTAGATTTGCTTGGAATTTCTGCTCCAAATAAAATGTAGTTTTATGTATTTTTATGCCTACATCTTCATCAAATTCTGCCTTTAAATGATGATATTTTTAAAATTAGATAATCTTCTTAAGTTTAAAATTTTGTAAAAAATTATGCAATTTGTTTTCATTATTCTTATAATTGCTTTAGTGAGTATTGCGATTGGAACTGTTGGGTCTGAATACTATAATGAATATGTACAACAACATGAATTAGAAAGTATGATTGTTTCATGTATGGAACAATATGGTCACTATAGTGATAAACTTGTAAATTGTTTAAATGATAATTCTTTATCTAATCCATAAATTCAATTTTACCACTAGCAATTTTTATTAATATTCTTGATATACTTTCTTTTTAAAATTGCATCATGGTAATGAAATTAGATGATAAGAAAACATTGTTACTTGGATTGTCTCTTACATTGGGAATCACTGTATTTGGGGGATTCATTATAATGTCTTTTCTAATGCCTCATTGTAAGGATGTATTGTGTTGATTGAACAATTCTTATTTTATCGCCACCCTTAAGTTATGATTGAATCTATTAATCCCATGAATTGTTTTGTTTGTGGAAAAGAAAAACAAGATTTTGAAGTGTGGTCTAATAAATTGGTAATTGGTATAACATATGATTCTGATTTTCAAAATAATGATATTATATCTAACATGTCTGATAAATCCATAATTTGTCATCAGTGTATAATTGTGATTCAAAAGAAAGTTCAGGATAATTTGGATTCAAAAAATTAATTTAATTAAAATAAAAATTCAATTACTATCAAAAATATGTCAGTGGCAACCGAAGTTACCACTGGAGACTTTTATGATCAGCAATCTAAATCACTTACCATATAATCTCAGGCGTGCAAACCTGATCCTTGACTTTTCTAGTTTTAGAAATAGGTTTGTTTTCAAGATACTATTTGATTGAAATTAGTTCAAATTCCTTATAATTTTTGGCTATGTACAGATCTTAATTCTAGTCATCCTTTTCCCTAGTATGTTTGCTGTGGGATTACTACGTGTTCCAAAACCCATGACTGCAACCCCTTAACTTTTAATTTAAAACCATTTCTACTTGTAATGACTATCGTAGGATGTAGGTATGATTTTTTAATGAGCACAAATTAATTTTAAAATGAAGTCAATATGAGGGACAAACGAAGTAAATTACAAATCTATTTTGATGTTTTCTCTGCAATTTTAATTGAAAAACAAGATAATGAAGAAATTTCTAAAACACGGCTTCAACACAAATCAAACACTTCATATGATAAATTATTAAAATATCTTGATGAAATGAATGAAAAAGGATTAATTAAAATGGAAAATGAAATCGATACTACTGAGTTAGGAAATAAATTCTATCAGGATTATTCTAATGTAAATGATTTAATTAATGAAATTACTCAAAGATTAACTTAAACAAAACTGAATTTTTCTATTTGATCCTCTTTTGTAAGGAATAATATTTCATGATGTGAATCAAGCAAATTCTTCATAAATTTTGGTGCTAATTCTTTGTTTACACTGGGTACGTGAAATGAACAGATGAAATTTCCTGGGATTTTATGGAATCTATCATCTACACATTGCTCTATTTCTTCCATTGATTCTGTTTTGGCTTCTTTATTGAAATCAAAATAATGAGTTGAAACAACTCTGATTTTTCCATCTTGTGGAAGTGACTTTACTTTATCCATGATCATTTTTTCGTAATCTTCGAACTCTTTTGGAATTTTAACAATATTTAGCAATCCATTTTTAATGCTGGTATCAACATCAATTCCAAATTTTTTCATATTTTCTTTTAATTTTTCAGGATCATTTGTTGTATAGAAGCAAGTTTGCTTATTCTCTAAACCCGTTTTAATAAAACTAAATTCTATCTCTTCAGCTTTTTTTTGTTCTTCGTGAAATAACAAGATGTGTGTATTGTCCATTGATTCCAAATGTTCATGACTAACTTCTGTATAGCTCATTTTGATATTTTTTTTAAATATTTTCTGCTTTTAAGAGTTTGTGATATGGACTATTGGTGCCACACATTTTGTTTCATATATGAACCATTTTTAAAATATTTTATCTAAATTTCTTCTGCTGCTATCTTGGTACTCATCTAGGTGCGTAATCGGATTAAATACTAAAATCATACTTTATTCATTGGCATATTTGAGAATTAAATCCATTCGTGGACAAAAATATCTTTATCTTGTAAAAAGCACATGGGATGCTAAAAAAAAGACATCAAAACAGACTATTATCAAATATTTGGGCATAGAATCTGACGTATCTATTAATGATATTCCTGAAGACTACCGTGATTCAAAAAAAATATCTGATTATTTTATGAATCAAAAATATTTTCAACCTAATATTCAAACTGAAATTACTCAAAAACTTCAAAAGGATTTGCTCTCTACATTCAAAAATGGCGACTATGTTGAAGCAAATTCATTGGTTGAATCCTATCAAACAATTTATGGCTTTGAATCCTTCCTTAACGATGTTTTAATTCCTCTAATTGATGATATTGAATTATTGGGAAGTAGTAAAAAAATTGATTTAGGTACTCAAACAACTTGTTATAATGCAGTACAGGATTTAATGAATCTAATTTTAGAAAATAATTCCACCAACATGACTAAGAAAAAAATCTTAATCTGCGTACCTTATGGTGAACAACATGTTTTTGGTACAAAAGTACTTGAATCTCAACTTCTCACCAAAGGAAATACTGTTTACAACCTATCCCCATTTACTCCTGTTTCTTCTATTATGGAATCTATTGAAAATAACAACCCTGACTGCATTTTTGTTTCAATTACACTTGACGAAAATATTTTATCTGCTAAAAGAATGATTCAAAAAATAAATGATCAATATGCCATTCCAATTATTGTTGGCGGCCAAGCAGTGAAAGATGACTCTGTAAATTGGGGTTCTATTGGACAAAATCTATCCATTACAAAAATTTTAAAATTAATACAATCTAAGAAACCTGAAATTATTCCAACTGTATAGATATTTTACTTTTTTAATTGCCTTTTAGTTGTATTTTTATACATTTTTTTCACAGGCTTCTTTTGTTTTACTAATGTTTGAAGGACTTTGTTCTTTTTTTCCATCTTGTTTTTAATTTTTATCTGCTTCTGCTTCAATTTTTGATTATTTTCTTTTATTTTTTGTTCTATTTTTTTATTCTTTGTTTCTAATAATTCCAAAATTTTCTGCTCTTTTTTGAATTGTTTTCTACCTATTTCTTGTTGCTTGTGTCTTTTCTTCTCTTGTTTTGCTTTAATCGTAATTGCGTTTTTTTCTTTAATGATGATTTTTGAAATTTTTAATCTATCTTTTACTGATTTTTTTAGTTCTTGCTCCATTACTTTGATCTCTATTTTTAATTTTTCTGATTGTTTTATTTCCTTTTTTTCTGCATTAACTTGTGTACAAATTGTATTATAATCCTGTTTTGTTCTATCTAATTCTACTTGTTTTTCCTTGATTTCTTGAGCAATTTTTGCTTGTTCGATTAATCTGTCTTTTTGTTCTTTAACCATTTTAGATAATCTTGTTTTTTCTGCATTAACTTGTGATTCTATTTTTGTTTGCTCTTTTTGTGCTTGAATTAATTGTTTTTTCTGAACAACTAGATCTTTCATTGTTGTACTTTTTTGTAATTCAATATTTTTTAATATTGAATTTCTTTCTTCCTTGAGATTTGATAATTCATTTTTTTGTAAATTCACTTCTTTAGTTAACTGTGTTTGTTTTTGAATTAATTTTCTTTCAGCATTAATTTTGTCTTCTATAAATTTTCTTTCTTCATTAATTTTACCCTCATTATCTTTTCGTTCTATAATTAAATTATTTAATTCATTTTTTTTAATATTGATTTCTTTTGAATTTTTATTTTTCATATTTATTTTTTTTTCTTCTTTTTCTATTTTTTTAAATATTTTTTGTAATTCTGGTTCCTTTTTTTCTGCCTTCCAATTTTTAGGCATTACTACTTTAATTTTTTCCTTTAATTCATTATTTTTTTCTATTTTTACATTATTTTCTATTTTTTGACTTTCAATAATTGATATTCCAAAATTATTTACTAAATATTGTTTATCTGAATTATACAGTTTTTTGTCTTTTTCTAACATTATCAAAATATGTTCTAATCTTCCTGGATCTCCTTTACCCATTTTCAATAATTTTTTAATTTTTTTTGATGAACTATCTTCTTCAGGAATTATTTTTTTGGGTGTAATTATGACTTGGTGATTTAATTTATTTTCTAAGTAAATTCTATCTGTTTTGTATAGTGGCTTTTCGTTATTTATGAAATCTATTATGTGATTTAATCTCCCTGTGTCCCCTGAATTTTTATCTATTAATTCCTGAATTCTCTCCAGTGTTGACGTTACAGATATTTGATCCATACTAAAATTCCTATCTTAATTTTTACTAAATATAGTATAAAACAACTATTAATTCATTATTTTTAATATTTTTTCAATAAATTTGATAAATATTTGATTTTTTTATTCTATTTTACATTGTAATTTTAATTTTTAATTGCTCGTTAATATCTTCAATTACTTTTTCTAAAATACTTGTATTTGATGTAAAGAAACCTCTGTATTCACTGTCTCCTAGATCTTCAGCTACTAATCCGAATGGTCCGTTTTCTCCTTTTGTAACTACAATCCACATTGGGGAAATATTTGTTCCATCACAACTAACTACTTCTGCAGATGGTGGTGGGTGTGGAGCTAAATCTGGATTATTAAAATTACCAATTATCCATGCCTTTGAAATTTTATCTAGGATTTCTCTGTATCTTTCTTCTACATACTTGTATCTTGCTTCAGTTTCAAAAGTTGCTAATAATGGAGTGTTGTGTTTAACTGCATAATTTTCTATTAATATGCTTAATCTGTATAATTCCTTTTTACCTGTTTGAAAATTCACATAATTTATTTTTCTGTATTCTTCTAATGTCCACAGAATGTTGTGATCAGTAAGGTCTGTATTTTTAACTTCTTTAAATTTTGGAAATTTGTTCCATATGTCATCGATGAAACTTACAAAATGTTCCGTCATACTAGATTATTTTTCTCTGAGTATATAATCCACTGATAATTTTTTAAAATAGTGCCAACTATAATCATTTATTTTTGTAACTTAAAAATTAATTTTGTTTTATCTGCTTCGATTTTATGTATTAGTATTGGTTTTGGATACTCTAAATTACCTGGAAATTCTTTCCATAATTCATGGATAGTTTTTGATTTCATTTTTTGCAATTCTGGAACCCATTTTTTAATATACTTACAATCTAAATCAAATCTTTCTTGTTGTCTCCACGGATTAAAAATTCGAAAATATGGTACTGAATCACATCCTGTTGACGCTGCCCATTGCCAATTTCCAGAATTAACTGCAGGATCATAATCAATTAATTTTTCTCCAAAATATTTTTCCCCTAATTTCCAGTCCATATGTAGATCTTTTGTTAGAAATGATGCCACAATCATTCTGACTCTATTGTGCATGAACCCTGTTTTGTTTAATTGTCTCATTCCTGCATCAACAATAGGAAAGCCTGTTTTCCCTTCACACCATTTTTTGAATAATTCTTCTGATTTTGCCCATGGTATTTTTTGAAATTTTTTTCTAAATGATTTTTTTTGTGAATATGGAAAATGGAATAAAATATAGCTGAAAAATTCTCGCCAGTATATCTCCCCCATTATTGTGTGATCTACGCCTAATTCTTCTTTTATTTTGTTATGAACTTCTCTTATTGATACTGTTCCAAATTTGTTATGTGCTGCAAGCATTGTTGTTTGATTTAATTCTGGAAAATCTCTTACTTTATCATAATTTCTGAATTTGTCTAGATGTTTTAAAATTTTTAATGCCTCTTTTCGCCCACCAATTATTTCATTATTTTTTATTTCATTTTTTCTTATTTCGCTGTTAGAAATAATTTCTTTTGAATAATTCTTTTTAATATTTTTAGAAATCTTTCTGATTGGAAATTGCTTAGCTTTTTTATAGAAAAATGAATAAATTGTGTATGGTGACCCTTCATTTGTTTTTATTTCATTTGGATTATGAAGTAAAAAGTCTAATGTACTATGAAATGATATTTCATTTTTCTTACAAGTTTGATATATTTTCTCATCTCGTTTTTGTGAATAATTTGTAAAATCTGTATTTAAAAATATTGCTTCCACTTTATGTTTTTTAATTATTTTCTCTATTACTTTCTCTGGCTTACCTTCTAGTAATTGTAATCTTGTTCCTTTTTTCTTTAATTCTACATCTAAATCTGTTAATGATTCATTAAGAAAATTCCATCTAAATTTTGAATCTTTTAAATTATTAATTAGATTTTCATCATAGATAAAACATGGAATTACTTCTATAGAATTTTGCAGTGATTCAATCAACCCTATGTTATCTTCTAATCTTAAATCTCTACGGAAAATGAATAATGATTTTTTATACATTAGGTATTTTTATTTCTAAAAATTATTGAATATCAAATTTGGAGTCCAATGTTGTTCCCATTACTTTTAGTGCGTATCTGCATACATTGGAATTAAGTGTGAAGAATCCTCTAAATTTACCATCCTCATATTCTTCTGCGATTAAGCCAAATGGTCCATATGGTCCTCTTGTGATAACTGTCCATACATTTGCTAAATTGGTATTACTGCAGCTTAGAAATTCTGAGTTTGGTATTACTACATCCGTAGGTATTACCTCGTCATCAAAATCCGCAATTATCCACACTTTTGGCATATCCTTGACCATCTTCTGATATCTTTCTTTAACATAAGAGAATTTTGCAATTTTTTCAAATGTAGCTAACAGTGGTTCCTTGTGCTCTTGTGCATAATTTTCAATCATTCTACTGAGATGATAAAGTGGTTTTCTGTCTGCATCAAAATTATGATAACCAGCTTCAATGAATTGCTCTAGTTTCCAAATTGGTAAAATGTCATTATCTAAATTATGCCATTCTGCTAGTTGTGGGAATTCTTCCCACACTTCATGTACAAAATCTCCATAGGGGTTATCCATGATGTATATGATTATGAAATCAGTTATAAATTAATTTTATTGAGAAAATCTAGTGCCAATTATTTTTTAATCTAAACAATTGTTTTTATTCTAGAAATATGGTATTTATGATATGTCAAGATACGAAAAACTTCTTCATATGTTGATGGATTATGATCAAACAATTATGTTCACTGCTATTAGTGATACTTCTGGAAATATTTTATGGAATACTATTCGTGATGATTCTAAAGTCCAAGTTCCTTTACCTGAAATTAAAAAAACCTTGGTTCGTGAATCTGCTGACTGGATTACTAGGTGTAAAATTGAAGATTCTGATGACCTTGGTCGTGCCTTTTATCATATAGCATCATTTGAAAAAATCAAACAAGTTACAGTTCCCCTTGATGCATTTCATTTGTTAATGGTATATGTTGATAACACTCCGCTTAAGAAAACAAAAACAAAAAGCTATGGTCGTTATGTAGAAATGGGTAAAATTATGTCTATTGTTGACTTTGTAAATACTTTTGAAGAGTAACTCTTTTTTGATAAATTATTTGGCACTAGAATTTTAAATTTCGAATATTATATTAAGTAAAATCTCTTTAGACAATTGATGGATAAATACGAACAACTTTTGAATATGATAATGGATTTTAATGAATCTGTTCGCTTTGCAGCTGTATCTGATGGAAGTGGTCAATTATTATGGAATAGCCAAAGAAATGGTGTTTCAAACATTGTTCCTATAGAAAAAACAAAGAATACTATGTCTCGTTCAAGATCTGAATGGGATAACTATAGTTCTGCTGTTGAACATATTGGTAATGGCATGTATTCAATAACATCCTATGCAAAAATTAAAAGAATTACTATTCCACTTTCTGATGGCAATATGCTTTTCATTAGTGTTAGTAACAAACCTATGAAAAATGCAAAAAATACAAGTTATGGTCATCTTGTAGAAATGGGGGAGATCCTTTCAATCGTTGAATTTGTTGAATCTCAAAATTTTTGATTCTCTTAAATTTTAATTATTGATTTTATGTTTATTATTATGGATAGTTTTATTGCAAAATGTAGGAAATGCACTTCAAAAGTCATAATTCCTGATCAAGGGCCTTGTACTGATTTAGAATACATGGATTACATAATCGCATATGGGAAACAGTGTAAATGTGGAAAAAATGACTGGCAGTTATTACCTTCATAAAACCTTGGATTATTTTCTGGGTCTTCTTCGTGGATTTAATTCATAAAATCTTTCAATGTTATCAACCCATTGTTTAGTTTCAGGTAAACGAGAGCGTGCATGTGGTCTTTTACCATTCTTTGATAAAATCTCACTGTGTTCTTTATAGAATCCATCTATTTCGTTAACTAACACATCTAAAAATTCTGATGCTTCTTTTGCTTCAGTACTTTTAGGTTCTCTGTGGTTCATAATGGATTTAGCTAATGTATCTACTTTTGATATTTTTATTTTATATTCACTTACTACTCTATGTTCAAATGAAATCATTTCACTTATTCCTCATTAAACTCGTGTATGTATATTTTGGTATGTTTTAAAAATCTCATTTTTTATATTTTATCTATACATGGATTTATCCATTGTTTCATCTGATAAGTTGTTTTTAGATGAGAAATTACTAAAATTTGATCGTAGGATTTTTTGAACATGTACTGAAACTCTAGCTACGTTATCCCAAACATTGTGAACTGAAACTCTGTTTAAGTTATCTTCGTCTATATGTGAAAATATTGCCAAACCTGCTATTGTTTCCCCATTTTTAATCCATTGATGACCAATATTACAAATTGCACAAATTTCACTAATTTCCATAACTGCTTTTGAAAATGATGGATTTTTACTAACTAGTAATTTTGAATCTTCTGGAGGAAATCTCATGTTGACATTAACATGTATTCTGTCTTCTCTATTTGCATTCTTACTGAAAATTACATTTGTACCCACATGAAATTGCCAATCAATTAAATCGCTTTTTTCTTTGATTTTATCTGTTTGATCTTCATATTTTACATTAGTAATTTTGATAAATTCTTCAACTAATTTTTTCATTTCTAGTGATGTTTTTGTCATAATTTGTCTTTTTTTTACTAGTTATATTTTTGATTAAAAAAAAATAATTAATGACTGTGTCCACAGCCGCAAGAATCGTGACCTTCACTACCTTGAGATTCTTTTCCTGCACATTTAGAACATTTTTCTGAACCTGTTGGTGAGAAAAAACCAATTCCACATGATACGCATTTCATATTTGCCATAATATTGCTAAAAAATTGCGGTATTTATTGAATACGATTTGATTTTGAAACTTGTGAGTATTTTTTTAGTAATGTTAGTTACTCACTTTTTTGAAAAACACGATATTCTCCAATGATTGAATTGCATTGGTGACATGTGTATTGTCCTCTTTCAATCAAAGTTAATCCATCTGCAACTGCCTCGTTTGGACTCTCTTCAACCTGTATTTTGGTTGGACCTTCAAATTCTGAATTACATTGTTTACAAAAATGCTTTTTCATTTTTGCAGTATCTAGTTTTTCGAGTGATGCTAAAAAATGTTTATCCATATTTGGAACAAGTTTTGATTTAGTTACCTGTTCATCTGTTAAATCTGCATTAACCCATCCTCCTGAACCAGCTAATTGAATTTCTGTCAACTTGATTATGTTTTTTATTTGCTATTAATAAGTCAAAATGAAATTAATACCCGATAGATAAATTCAGAATATGGTTGAAATTTCATGTGATTTATCTCTAATTGATAATACCACTGGACGTGAATTTGAAATATTTATGGTGGAATTATTTGAAAAATTAGGTTATTCTACAACTATAACTAATCGTTCAAAAGATCATGGTTGTGACATGATGTTACAACAAGGCGAACATCGAATTGCAGTTCAAGCTAAACGTTCTGAATCTGAATTAAATTTCACATCTGTTCAAAGAGCATTAGATTCTTTAAAAAAATATCATGCACAATTAGCTATAGTTGTAACTAATAACAAATTTATTTCTTCAGCAAAACAATTGGCCAAAATCAAGAATGTTGCATTAATTGATAGAAAAAAATTATTAGATTTGATCGAATTATCTAATTTACCTGTAAATCATAAAAAAGATTTAATTTCATTTTCTACTAGGATAAATCAAGAATTAATTAAACAAGGAATTGATAAACGATCTTTTGAATTTCTTGGGTTGGATGTTCCTAAAATTGATCATAGCCTATTGACTAAAGATGCCTATGGGCGACCTCATCCTCTTAATAATAAAAAAGAAAAATTAATTGATATTTTTAAAGAAATACGAGGAGATGATGAATTATCTGTTGAAAAAAAAATTCTTTTAGATCATATGCAAAAGTATCCTTTGATGTTTGGAACTAAAGTTGATTCTGAAATATTTCTATTTAATATGGTGAAAGAATTTGTAATTTTTACACCTAAAATTGATTTTTATAATTTAGTTTAATTATCTTCTTCTTCCCCATCTCTGTTAATATTTTCACATTCTGGCATTGATTGGGATATTTGGTCATCTTGCTTAATCAAATAATCTAACGTATCCATAATGCAATTATTTTTTCATTCTTTTTATTTTTATCTGAATTGATGTTTGTTGGTTTTATTCAAATTTTTATCAAAAAAGTTAATCAACCTAACTAATTCATGATATGTTGTAATGAGTCTAGGTGGTAATTTACTATTTTTTGGTTCTGTAATTCTAATTTTAGATGTTTTATTATTTTCAGGATTGTTTCCATCTGAATCATTAAATGATCCTACTATGCATGAGCCCTGGATTCATCTTCCTGTTGTTGGCACTTTGTCCTTTGTTGGACTACTTACTTTATTTTTGACAATTTTTGGATCAATAATTTTGCTTAGTGGAATTATTTCAATTAAAAGAAGCAGATAATTTTTTCAGTATGCTGTTGACACCAGTCACATATACTATTATTTCACATCCCCTTAATCCTGTATTATGGGTAAGATTTCTGTAATAATTGGAATAATTATTGGAATAATATTTTCAGTCGCATTTCCTGAAGTTGCTCAAACCATTAATGATGCAATAATGCCTACAATCCAATCAATAAGTGAAAAAATGATTAATTGGATAACTGCATAGTCTATTCTTCTAGTTGTGGACAAAGATTCTTATCTTAAATTTTTAGAAAATTCATATGGCAATAATTAAAAATAAATCTCCTGTTTTATTTTTCTATAATAATTCTAAAAAATGGTTAATGAATATTTCAAAAAAAGAGTCACTTCATACTCACATTGGTGTTCTTAAACACGCTGATGCCATTGGAAAAGAATATGGTTCTAGATTAATGACAAATAAAGACAAGTACGTGTACTTGCTTGAACCCACAATGTATGATTATATTATGAAAATTCAACATGGTACTCAAATTGTTTATCCAAAGGATCTTGGCTATATTGCTGCACGTGCAGGAATTCAAGATGGTCAAAAAATACTTGAAATTGGAACTGGAAGTGGTTCACTGACTTCTTTTGTTGCAAGTATTGTAAAACCTCGTGGACATGTTTACACTTTTGATGTTGATGAAAAATTTATGAAAATTGCAGAAAAAAATATTCGCAGAGCTGGTGTTTCTAAATATGTCAGTCAACATAATTTGGATTTGAAAACTTCTAAAGACACTCCAGTTACTGATATGGATGTTGCATTAATTGATCTTGGTGATCCTTGGATTGTTATTCCTAAAGTGAGACAGATGTTGAAGGGTAGTGGTTCTATTTTTGCAATATGTCCAACCATGAATCAATTAGAAAAATTGACTATGGCATTAGTCGAGAATGAATTCACTGATATTGAATCCACTGAACATATCATAAGAACAATTGAGGCTAGAGAGGGAAAAACAAGACATTCTTTCCAAGGAATTGGTCATACTACTTACTTGTGTTTTGCAAGAAAAGCATTTTTTGGAACACGTAGAGCAAAAACTGCAACTAAAGCAAAAACTGCAACTAAAGCAAAAACTGCAACTAAAGCAAAAACTGCAACTAAAGCAAAAACTACTCGAAAAATAACAAAAAAATAGTTTAATCTCTATTTACACTTGAAAACAATATTTATTCATGTAATAATTGGGTAGTATGTTGGAACCGCAAATTCTTTCTTCTTCAATAGTTCAAAATTTTATACCTGCAAGAAAATCTGCATCTAGAAAAGGCGATAATGGAATTGTACTTGTTATTGGTGGAAGTTACATTTACCATGGGGCTCCTATACTGTCTTCCCTTGCTGCACTTAGATGTGGAACTGATTTAGTTTATACTTCTGTTCCAAAAATCAACGTAACTCCAACTCGCGCAATCTCTCCCAATCTAATTGTAATTCCTTTAGTTGATCAAAAATTGACTCTTGGTGCTGTTAAGAAACTTGTTGGAGCGTTACCTCGTAAATTACATTCTGCAACAATTGGAATGGGTCTTGCAATACAAGAAAAAAATTCTTTACTTTATCTTGTTGAATCTTTGTTGGATAGGGATGTTAGATTGTCATTAGATGCTAGCGCCTTAATTCCTGAAGTTTTACCCCTTTTAGCTAACAAAAATGTTGTAGTAACTCCTCATGCTGGAGAATTTAAGCGATTATTTGGGGATATTCCATCAGATTCTAAAAATGAACGTATACAGTTGGTTGAAAAACATGCACTTGATCATGCTGTAACAATTTTGTTAAAAGGTACTACTGACATTATTTCAAATGGTACTGACACATACCTTTGTGAAAAAAATACTCCTGCAATGACTGTTGGGGGCACTGGTGATGTATTGTCTGGATTGGTTGCTGGATTGTTGTCTAAGAATAGGAATAGTTTGGAGTCTGCAGCATCTGCTAGTTTTATTTGTGGTCTAGCTGGAAAAGAAGTTCAAGAAAAATTAGGATTACATATGACTTCTATGGATTTAATTGATTTTATTCCAAATGTAATGAAACCTTTTGATAAAATCGTGTGATTGGAATGAATGCATTAAAACATGTAGATCATCACATGGATAATCTTATTTCTGATTTACAAAAGCTGATACAACAACCAAGTATATCTGCAAAAAATGAAGGTATTGAAGAATGTGCAAAATTAGTTAAATCCTTATTGAAAACATCTGGTCTTAAATCTGAAATTTTAAGATTAAAAAAAGGTGTAGCTCCAATTGTCTTTGCTGAAATTAAATCAAAATCTAATCCTAACAAAACTTTGATGTTTTACAATCACTACGATGTTCAACCTGTGGAACCATTTGATTTGTGGGATGATCCTCCCTTTAGTGGAGTGAGAAAAGGAAATAAAATTTTTGGAAGAGGCTCAACTGATGATAAGGGTGAATTAATTACTAGAATTAAAGCAGTTGAGGCTTGTTTGGCTACCACTGGAGATGTTCCTTGTAACATAAAATTTCTAATTGAAGGCGAAGAAGAAACCGGTAGTGCCCATATTGAGCAATATTTGCAAAAATACAAAAAGAAATTCTCTAACGATGGTGTAATTTGGGAATTTGGATATGTTGATGCAAAAAATAGGCCTATCATTGGGCTTGGAATGAAGGGATTACTATTTGTTGAATTATCTGTAAAGGAATCTGTAAGGGATGCACATTCTAGTTTGGCTGTATTGATTAAAAATCCTGCATGGAGATTAATTGATGCAGTAAAGACATTAAGAGATTCTAATGGGGAAATTCTTATCAAAGATTGGTATAAGGAAGTAACTCCATTTTCTAAAAAAGATTTAGAATTAATTAAGAAAGAACCATTTGATCAAAATGTATTCAAAAAAGAATTTGGAATTAATTCTTTTGTAGGTAATAAAAAAAATCTTGATGCAAAAAAGGCTTTAGTTGGTGACGCTACATGCAATATTGCAGGATTTGTTTCTGGTTATACTGGAGATGGAGCTAAAACTGTTCTTCCTGCCGAAGCTTTAGTGAAAATTGATTTTAGATTGATTCCTAAAATGGATCCTAAAAAACAAATTATTAGATTGAAAAAACATCTAAAATCCCATGGATTTAATGATGTAAAAATTAAAATTTTTCATGGTGAAGCTGCAGCTAGGACTGACTCTTCACATCCCTTTGTATCTCAAGTAAAGAATGCAGCTGACAAAACTTTTGGAAATTCCATTTTGAATGTTTCAAATGCTGGTACTGGTCCAATGTATCCTTTTGTTGATATTTTAAAATCTCCATGCATTTCAATTGGAAGTACTTACATGTTTTCAAGAATTCATTCTCCTAATGAATTTGCTAGAATTGATTTGTTAAAGAAAACTACTAAGTGCATTTGTTTGATAATGGAAAATTTTGGAAAAATTTAATGAAGACATCTGGGAATTTTTTTAATTACTTGTGATAATGATATTCTTCCTGGACCTGCTACAATAATTACTAATGCTACTGCAAGTAGAATTAAATCAAATTCAATTCCTTTGTCTCCTGTAATACTTTGAGCGCCTTTAACGTGAAATATTGCTCCTACCATAATTATAGAAATGACTGATGCTGATATTCTATTCAATACTCCTATGATTAGTAATATTCCTGGGATCACTTCTGCTAATGCTATAATTATGGCTAATTCTCCTGGAATTCCCATTGATGATATCCAACCTACAAACCCTTCATTACCAAATTTACTATATCCGTGAACGATGAAAATTACTCCCATTACTAATCTTAATCCGAGAAATACTGTATCATTCAAGATTTTTTCTTTAATTTCACTGGTGGCCAATTTATCCAATCTTAATTCTCATTATTCTCATAAAAAAGATATGGTTTGTTCTACCTTTGTACTACACAATTTTGTTATTTCATGATCTTTCTGATCCATTATTTTTAAATTTTAGCCACAAATTTGATCTCTATTGTAGAAAGCCCTTTATTATGTGACAAAATTATTTTAAATATGTCAATGTACATGCCGGGAGCAACTGCTGTTGGAATTACTTTTGATGGTGGTGTAGTTTTTGCTAGTGAGAAAAGAATCGCCTTTGGTAATTTCCTTGTAAGTAAAACTACTAAGAAGACTTTCTCTATAACTGATAAAGTTGGTGCAACTTGTGCTGGTCTTGTTGCTGATATGCAAATTTTAACTTTACAAATTTCAGCTCTTGCAAAAATTAGAAAAATGGACATTAAAAGAGATGTTCCTCCTAACACTGTTGCTAAAATGATGTCCAATATGATGTATGAAAGAAGATACTTCCCATTACTTACACAAGTAATTGTTGGTGGTGTTGTTGATAAACCAGTTATGTATACACTTGATCCTTTAGGTTCTGTACTTCCTGATGAATATGCTGCAGTTGGTACTGGTGCTGAAATGGCATTAGGTGTTTTAGATCCACAATTCAAACCTAATATGACAAAAGATGAAGCTATCAATTTAGCAAAACACGCAGTTCGTGCAGCCGCACTTAGAGATTCTGCAAGTGGTGATGGATTGGATGTACTTGTCATTACTAAAGATGGCACAGAAGAATTTACTGAAAGTATTAAATAATTTCTTAATTAATCGTAAATCGTTTTACCTGTTTCCCAGAATTTATCTGAAATATAGTGCATATTTTGTATTACTTCGCCTTTTTCCATAGTTTCTAATTCTATACTTGATACCATTGCTTTACCCACTGCTAGAAATTTATGATGTGTTTCTTCAACAATACACACTAGTTTTTCTTTTTCAAATTCTGTAAATTTCTTAATTCCAGGTCTCATTAAATTGGCACCCTTGCACATGAATTTGACTGCACCCATATCTACCTCGACATTAGGAAATTTTTTTAGAATTTCTGTTTCTGATAAAAATGGTAGGTAATCTTCATTAATTTTTAATATTTTTAATCCTTCACCTGTGATTATTTGAGCATCATCTAAAATTTGATGTACTTTAACATTCTTCATTTTGGGAAATTCAATTCCCCAATGTTCTGACACTTTTTTTAGTAATGTTGTTGTTTCACTTTTTGAAATTAAATTAGATTTCAATTCTTTGCAATCTCTTGTCTTATGTCTAAAAGATCTCTTAGGATTGAACTTGCAGTTTCAGTTCCCCCTGCACCTTTTCCGATAATTGTTTGAGTTCCAGAATGTTCTGATGTAAATGCAATTGCATTCAATGTACCATTGACTCCTAATGGATCATCTTTTGGTATTTCTTTTGGACTTACCACTAGTTCTTTATCACAAGATGCAATTAATTTTAAAACAGAATTATTTTTTTCAGCTTTTTTGATATCCTCAATTGTCACTTTTCTTATTCCTACACATTTTATGTCTGGCATTGTCACTTTCATTCCCATAATCCAGTTTGCAAGAATTACTAATTTTGCAGCTGCATCTAACCCGTCTAAGTCCAGTGCTTCATCTGCTTCAACATATCCTTTGTCTTTTGCATCCTTTAATGCTTCTTCAAATGATAGGCCGGTGGTCATATTTGATAAAATGTAATTTGTTGTACCATTGAGTATTCCTGCAAACGATGTGATTTTTTCTCCACTTAGACTATTTTTGGCATAATCTAAAATTGGTGTTCCTCCCCCAACAGTACCGCTGAATTTGAACATAACTTGGTTGTATGTTGCCAATTCCATTAATGATGGAAATGCTAATGCTAATGGACCTTTATTTACTGAAATTACGTGTAGGCCTTTTTTCATTGCAGTTGTTATGTGTGTCATTCCTGGTTCTGCATCTTTATAATTACTAGCTGTAGTTTCAATTAAAACATCAGCTTCAATATTTTTTAAAATATCGGAACCTGTCATGTTGTTATTTTTATCTGAATAATTTTTTACTGTTCCATGTTTTTCCTTTGTTTCTATTAATTTGTCTAGTTTTAATCCTGATTGATCCACTGCACTACCTTTGCTGTCAAACACAGCTAGTAATCTTGGCTTTAATCCATACTTTGCATATAGTTCATCTTCTCTTGATTCAAATAATTTAACTAAACTTTGGGCCACAACCCCAAAACCACATAATATGATCCTCATGCTGTTTCGTCCTTTTTGATTATGTGTGTATGATTCATTTTATTTCCCTTTGATTTCTTATCCTTAATTGTGTTTTATTAATAATTTTTCAATTTTACGTTATTGTATGACAAACAAGGCTTTCACCTCTTCTTACAATTATTTGTCATTTTCATGTTTTAATGAAACTGAATTAATGCAATATCTTTGATTTGTAGGCTTTGGTCCATCATCAAATACATGTCCTAAATGTGAGCCACATTTTTTACAATTTACTTCTGTGCGTACCATTCCATAATCTGTATCTGATACATATTCTATGCTATCTTCTGATATTGGTTCCCAAAAACTTGGCCAGCCTGATCCTGAATCAAATTTTGAATTTGATGAGAATAACTCTTCCCCACAACATATGCATTTGAATGAACCTTCTAATTTACTGTCATTATATTTTCCTGAAAATGGTGGTTCTGTTCCATGATTGATACAAACTTCGTATTGCTCTGGTGTCAATTGTTCCTTCCATTCTTTTGGATCTTTATCTGACATAATCTATCATGAGTTTCTTGCTATTAGAATATTGTTCTATTTTTTTATCTTTTTTCTTTTTTCTTCTGTTCTTTTTTCAGATTCAAATCTTTCTAAATCATATTCTTTTAAATCAACAAATTTCATAATCTTAGATATGTTTGGATGTACTTTGTTAATTTGTTTATACATTTCTTGTGCGACACGTCTATAATCAATATGCCCTTGTGGTATTGTTCGTAATTCAATTAAATGACATGCTTCCCTTAAATTTAATTTCATAAAATATGGATAATTATATGCAAAATTAACAACATACTGACTTTGCTCTGGTAATTTTTTTCTAATTTTTTCAAAAGTTAATTTTGAATTATTCATACATTCTTTGAAATCTTTTTGTAATCCTACTGTTTCTATTTCTTTAGGTAGTACATATCCATGATCTGTTGTAAGTAGTTGTCTTTCTAATGTTAGTGCTCTATGTCTATGAAAATCCCTAAACATTCCAAAATTATTGCACAAATCAAATGTATAGTATGTATTTTCAAATGCTCGGGATGGCCTATGCCTTCTATTTGTTCTTATTTTTGTAAACTCATCAATGATCTCAATCTTTCTTTTAGTTGGTATTTTCTTAACTTGTTGCATTATGTTTTGATATGATGTACTTGGTGATTGTTCATACATTATGCATGTGATGATTGTGTCAAGTGCTTGTTTTTCTGATTCATAATCTGTTAATTTTGTAATTGTACCTTTAACTGGATTCGATTCTATTTCTTTTTTTGTTACTACTTTTGCTTTATTTTTTACATCTTTGAGATATTTTTGAAATGCTTTTCCATACTTATCATCTGCCCTTCTTACAAATGATTTGATTGTAGTATCTAATTCATTTTTAATTTTTGAGGCTAATTTCTGCTCTTCATCTAGTTCAGATGAGCCTAATACTGTCAAAAGGTATTCAAATGCTCTACCATTTCCTGTAATGCCTACATTTGTTAAAGTTGAGGCTGGCAGCAATCCTCGTAGAATATCTAATGCTTTTGCTTTAGTTGAACCCTTGTAAATCATATTTGCAGATTTAATATCAATTTCATTTTTTAATTTGTCAAATAGTTTTTCTTTTCCATCTGTTGAATCTTTGAAACTATATTTTTCAATTGGATATTTTTCTCTAATGTAATTTACCATTGGTTCAATATTTTTGGAATAAATATCAAATGAAAGATTACAACTATCTTCATACATGTTTGCAAATTTTGAACTCATGATTTTTTCATCTCTATAAAACCGATACTTTCCATTTTCTTTTTTATTCCATGTAACATATCTTGAAGATTTTTCTAAATATGATAATCCTATTCTTCTATCTTCTATTTTTTTTACTGCAATATTTGATAACCCCTCGATTGCAATTTGCGCTTCACCTAATTCTGCAACTGAATCGTCTCCGTATTCTAGTAGAACTCTGTCGTAAAATTCCTCTCCTCTGTTTTTATTTTTTAAAAATTCATCTAGAAAAATTCTTCTCATACTTTTATCGGTTCTACTATATCTTGACATCAATGCTCCGCGATCTACTTGTCTTGGAGTAATAATTGCAAATACATTATCTTCAGTATTTGAAAAATGATCTGATAAAGTCTTTTTTTCTTTACTTGAAAATTCTGACAATATGAATAATTTATTTCACAATTATAATACTCTATTTCTTTTTTCCAATCTGAATTAGATCGGGTCCTTTATCTTTATTTTTGTCATTTCCTTTTGCTTGCCATCTTAGCAATACTTCTTTGAATCCTGCAGCATCAGCTTCGTTTTCTGTATACATAATTGTCGTAACCCAAAATCCTCCTTTAGCTGTTTTGCCGCCAATTGAATTCATCCAAAAGTCATTTGGTAATCCTTCCATTGCTTTATTTTCTGGTTCTTTTACAGTTGCATCCCATCTACTTGCCACAAAATTTAGAATTTGACTGAGTTCTTCTTTTTGAATCATGATTTTAATGAAAAAACTCTAAATTTTAAAATTACTCTTGAGCCCAGGATTGAAACTTTGTGAATTTAATCTTACTAAAACTAAAAACATTTCTTACACTTTGTCGGTTATACAAATCTCATTAGTCATTACCATGACAAACGACGATATCGAAATAATCGGTAAAAACGTCAAAGACATGTACGGAACATTCATGGGTAAAGTCGTAGGAACAATCACTGAAATTGATGGAAGTATACAATCCGTTGGTATTGATTGCGGTTCTCAAGGATTACAGCAAATCCAATTTGAGCAACTAGTAGTCCAAGGTGAATCTGTAATCTTCATTCCCAAATGGAGACTCGACTCTCAAAGACTCATTCGTGAAAAACAACTAACTCTACGTCGTCTAAAAGCAATGATGGATATTGTTTCAGAAAATGATGATATGAAAGCAGACGCTGAAATCATTCATGAAAAATACAAATTCAAACTTGCATCTTTAGATGAGATGGAATCTGAAATCAAATCTAAGCTTGAAGGAAGATTAATTGAGTTAGATACACAAATGAAATCTGCAAAAATGTTATCGTTTGATGCCAAAGTACAATTCAAAAGTAATGAAATCTCTGAGGCAACATTTGAAACTGTGAAATCATGCACAACTGAGGTAATTGAGCATGTAACACACGAACAATCTGAAATTTCAAATGTAAAGAGTAGAATTGCTGATTTAGAATTGGAAGTGCAAGAGATAACTACACCCGCAGAAGCAAAAATTCAAGAATCTGCCGTTTCATATCTGGAGACACCTGAACAACAACAAGTAGTTCAAACAATACTTCCAGAAGCACCAACAGAACCAATCGTAATACCTTCAGAAGCAATTGAAGCTCAAGCACATAATATGCCAGAGCCCCCAACTGAATCTGAAGTGACATTTGCATTCCCAGAACCACCACAACAGGTGAAATCAGAAACATCTAATGACGACAACGATAATGATTGGCTTGCTAGAATGGAAGCACAATAATTTTTTTAATTTATTTTTTTAACATTTAGAAAGATCTAACTTCATACACTTTTTGATGTCTGAAAAATATGGTGTTGGATTAGGCAACAATGATGCCACTATACGTAAAAAAGCTGATTCTGACTATGTTTCTTTTTGGGATGAACAGGCTCATAATTTAAGTTGGTTTAGTCCTTGGGAGAAGACTCTTGATTGGAATCCTCCTTTTGCTAAATGGTTTGTAGGCGGTAAAATCAACGCTTCATACAATGCCCTTGATATTCATCAGACAACAAAATCTCAAAAACCTGCTATTTTATGGGAAGGTGAAAATGGTGATTCTAAAACATACACTTATGGTGATTTATTCGTTGAAGTCCAAAAATTTGCTAATGTCTTAAAATCACTTGGAGTAAAACAGGGAGATCGAGTTACAATTTATCTTCCGATGGTTCCTGAATTACCAATTGCAATGCTTGCATGTGCAAGAATTGGTGCTGTTCATACTGTTATATTTTCTGGATTTAGTGCTGCATCCATCAAAGACAGAATTGATGATTCCAAATCTAAAATTGTGATTACAGCTGATGGTGGTTATAGGAGAGGAAAAATTGTTAAATTAAAAGAAGTAATTGATGATGCGATTAAGGGTTTTGAATTTGTAAAACATGTGATAGTTTTAGAAAGAACAAAAAATCAAATTTCTTTATCCTCTAAAGACAAACTATGGACAGATTTGATGGAAAGTATTTCAGATTCTTGTAATGCTGAAAAATTACCTAGTGATCATCCTCTTTACATTTTATACACTTCTGGAACTACTGGAAAGCCTAAGGGTGTTTTACATGGAACAGGTGGATATCTGACACATCTTTATTCCACTTTCAAATGGGCATTTGACATTAAAGATTCAGATATATTTTTTTGTACTGCTGATATTGGTTGGGTGACTGGACATAGCTATGTAGTTTATGCTCCACTACTTCATGGTGCAACTCAGATAATGTATGAGGGTGCACCTGATTTTCCTGATGTATCAAGAATGTGGGATATCTTACAAAAATACAAAACTACTATCTTCTACACTACTCCAACTGCACTTCGAATGTTTATGAAATTTGGTGATGATGTTCCAAACTCATTTGATCTTTCTTCTTTACGTTTACTTGGAACTGTTGGGGAGCCAATTAATCCTGAAGTCTGGAAATGGTATTACAAAATTATTGGAAAAGAGAAATGCCCTATTATTGATACTTGGTGGCAAACAGAAACTGGTGGTATGATGATATCTGCTTTACCTGGAGTGGAAACCATTCCTTTGAAGCCTGGCTCTGGAACTTTGCCTATCCCTGGTACTGATATTACAGTAGTTGATGAATTTGGAACCGAAGTTCCTCCTAATACAAAGGGCTATTTGATTATACGAAACCCTTGGCCTGGAATGCTTTTGACTTTATGGGGTGATGATGAGAAATACAAATCTGTCTACTGGTCAAAATATCCTAATTCGTATTATCCTGGTGATTATGCTTTAAAAGATGATGATGGCTATTTGTGGCTACTTGGACGTGCTGATGATGTTTTAAAGATTGCAGGTCACAGAATTGGAACTGCTGAACTTGAGAGTTGTATTGTATCTGATGATTATGTTGCAGAATCTGCTGTATGTGGAATTCCTGATGATGTTAAAGGTGAGGTCATCATAGCGTATGTTGTTTTAAAAAATGGAGTTACAATTGATAAAAGTATTCTAGAAAAAAATCTTTATAATAAAATTAGAAATGATGTTGGGGCTATTGCTACTCCCAAACAAATCTACTTTGTTTCAAAATTACCAAAAACTCGTAGTGGAAAAATTATGCGGCGATTACTAAAATCTATTGCTAATGGTGAAACAATTGGAGATACTAGTACATTAGATGATGTTTCTGCTGTAACTGAAATTCAAAATATTGTTAAAGAAAAAACTAAATAATTTATTTTAATTGTTTTAAATCTATTTCTGATAACATTTGAAACATTTCTTTTAATCCGTCATATTCTGATTTTGAATTTTTGTCAAGTTTGTCATATCCCTCTTTTTTAATTTCATCTAATTTCTGATTTGATTCATTAAAAAATTCTTCGTATTTTTCTATATTTTCATCACTCATTTGTGATAAATTAAAAATTACTGTATTACTTCCAATCAAATTTTTATTTTCATCATACAGACTAGTTGCTTGCAATAATACCGAAAATGTACTTTTATCTTCTCTGATAAATATGATTTTTCTATCCGTAACTTTTCCTGTCTCAAACCATATTTTTAAAGAATCATTCATTGTTTCCCATGATTCTTTTGGGACATGTTCAAAAATGGGCTTTCCTAATATCTCTGACTTTGCATATCCTAAATTTGATGCATATGTTGAATTACAGTCCAAAATTATGCCTATGGAGTTGATTCGTCTCCACATAATTGGTGCATCTTTTAGTATTTTTCTTGCTTCAGTTTGAGGCATTTCTAAAATTAAACTAACTAGTTATTAAATTGAAATATTTTTAAAACCATTGATCTAAATTTTGACTTTTTTTCTCAAGTGCCTTTTTTAATCTATTTAGGGTTGATTGTATTCTGTCCTCTGAAAAACTCCTTTCTTTGACTAAATAATTCAAAATTCCATCATAATCCACTTCTTTGAATATGATTTCATCCACATCTGCCACATCTGGATTTAGAAATATCTGTCTAATTTTTTCATACTCTATCTCTCCTAACTGTTCTTGAATTTGTGGGATGTCTTCTAATCTTTTGTGTTGTTTGATTAATTTCATTGCAGTTTTTGGACCTATTCTCTCAAATCCATTTGGATTAAAATCTGTACCAATTAAAATTCCTGCATCAATTAATTCTTCTCTAGTCATTTGAATTGAATCAAGTGTTTTTTGTGTTTCAATTATTTCTGGAAGAACATCGATGTATGTATTCCTGTTTGGAATTTTTCTTCTTCCGCTACTTGTAAAATTTCTTACTAGCTTTTTTGCTCCACATAGAATTGAATCATAATCTTGACTTGCAGATGCATATGCTTGTCCTGTGTTTGTTAGATGTGCTGCAGTAGCTTCTCCTTCTGATGGTGCTTCGATATATGGTATTCCAAAAAATGTTAAAAATTCTTTTGATTCTTTTACCATTCCATCTTTCATACTGGTAGTTTGTTGTGCATATTTTCTTGCATCTTGCATATTTCCTTCAGAAATTGCTTTTTCATATTTTACTGTTGCATCTTTTTTAATCTGTTTTCTGCGCTCAATTTCAGCTGTTTTGAGTGATGGTGGCTTTCCATCAAATACGTAAACTGGTTGAATGCCTAATGATAGAAAATTTACGTTTCTATAAAGTAATCCGCTGAGGTGACTTGTAATTCGTCCTTCTCCATCTGTTAATTGTAATCCATCTGGACCTCTGATACTTGCTAGAAATTGATAAATTGCATTATATGCGTCAATTGCGACTACTTTGTTTGAAAATGCTTCCAGAGTTGTTTTCTCTCTTACAACTAATTCTTTTAGGTTTAATCCCATTAGTTAGTTGAATATTTTGTGGTATTTTGTCTTTATCTTTTAAAATGGATCTATTTTTCTATTAAGAATTAATTTAATATGTTTAGTTTTTACATAATTTATCTTGAAAAAACTCAATATCCCTTCTGAGATCGAAGATAAAATTTTTGAAATTAAATTTAATTCTGATGCCTCTATTTTTAAGATTATTTCTTATTTCCCCTTATCTGAATTTGAACGTCAAAGTTTTAGTTCTCTGTTAAACTTCACTACTTTTTCTGAATTTCATTCTATTTTTACTGATACAGTAACTGATGATGAATGGAATAAAACAAAAAATCAAATTAAAAAGAGATTTCAAAATGAACTTTTTGATATTGATCATAAATTGTAGCTTTATCCATTTGTTTTATTATGAAGATTATTCTAGATTTATTGCCGGGGTAGCCAAGTGGTAAGGCGGCTGTCTCGAAAACAGCTACGTGAAAGCGTGCAGGGGTTCGAATCCCTTTCCCGGCGTATGATATTTTGATAAAAATAAAATAATTATAAATTAATTTTAAAAATAATCTAAGAGTGTTTTTTGTCTAATCATATCTATAATTTTACCATTTTTAATCCATTCATTTTTACTAACACTGGTTTTTGCTGCTGCAATTTCTAGTGCATCATTAAATTTTGTAATATTTTGTGGTTTTTGCTTCATTGCCTCTCTTATTCCTTCACGTACTTGCCATACTCCTACTGGTATAGCATACTCTGGTCTAATTTCCCTAAAAATTAAGACTCCTGCTTGAATTTTATTTTTTAAAAGGTATTCTGATACAGCTAATTTTGCAGCAAAGTATGCCCCTGCAATTTGTGGTGGATGGGCTATTCCTCGTACATTCTCGTTATCTGAACCAAATCCCAAAATACCATTTGAATACCATGCTTCAACCATCTCAAAAATCCATCTATGTGGGAACAAAATCACTGAAAAAATATTCCCTAGATGTTCATATGTAAAAACTTTAGATATATCAATTAAATTATTTTCCAAAATTTCATTAACAATTGATTTTGATATGATATCATCTGTTGCAGTAATACTCCACTTTGTTGGGACTAATTTCCTTTTTTGGCCCATCATTCCAATACTGAAACATTTCTGTATTTTTGAAATTTCAATTCCTGAATTATATAATTTTAAAACTGCATCTTGTGCTTTCATATCTTTATCATAAAATATTTTTTCAATTGGTTTGGTGGATGTACTTCCTGAAAATTTTGCCGATTTTATTTCTCCAATTGGACCAAAAGGTGCACTTTCTCCATCTATGGACACATTTGATGATATTTTTTTATTAAATATTAAATCTAAATCTGTTGGTTTTGATGACATTGTAACTTCTTGCAAATTCTCAATGTACCTTCCTTCTGTTTGCTCTATTGGCATCTGTTGAATTCCTCTAACTAATTTTAAACGAAAATTAATTATTTCTTCTAGTGTTTTTCCTTTCCATTTTTCTGGGTTGTCCAATAGTTCTGTATTTCCGTGAACTGGGGGAACCATTGGACCGACAAAAACTTTTGGATAATTATATGATCCAACAAATACTGATGGTGGACTTGTTCCACTTATAGAATCTGATGAAAATAAATTTCCGTATTTTGATAATGATTCATTCCATTTTGATAAAATTGATCGTCGTATCTCTTGAGAGTCTGTCTGCATTGTTATTTATGCCTAAAATATGTCTATTAAGTTGACTAATTTCAATAATTAATGCTTAGCTAATCTAAAATGTTTAATGTTTGTAGAATTCTCTTTCAAATATGCCTATTGATCGAATAGTTTCTTTTTTGCCAAGTGCTACTGAATTACTTTATGAATTTGGAGTTGAAGAAAAATTATTTGGGGTTACACATGAATGCAAATACCCTGAAAATGCTAAATTAAAACCACAAGTAATTTCATCTGTAATTAATTCTGATGAATTAACTAGTAATGAAATTAACACTATCACTTGCACTCTACTTCGTGATGGGAAAAATATTTTTGAGTTAGATAACAAAAATCTTCTTGACGCTAATCCTGATTTAATTATTTCACAAGAAACATGTGAAGTTTGCGCCGCATACACTACTGAAGTTAAAACTGCATTGGAAATTTTACCAAAAAAACCTGAATTATATTCAATGGACCCTCATAATCTAAATGAGATAATTCAATCTGTTACAAAATTAGGAAAAATTTTACAAAAAGAAAAAAAGGCATTAGAAATTGTGCATTCCTTACGACAACGTATTGAAAATATTCAAAATTCCAAAAATGAAAAAATACCTACTGTTCTTGCAATTGAATGGATTGAACCCTTTTTTACTGCAGGTCATTGGGTACCTGAAATGATTGAACTTGCCGGAGGAATTAATTTGATCAGTAAAATTGGTGAACATTCAAGACGTATGGATATGCAGGAAGTAAAAAAATCTAATCCTGACATAATAATTTTAATGCCATGTGGGTTTGATACTATTCGCACCCTGTCTGAATATGATGCCATTTTAAGGAATAACTCTGACTGGAATTCTCTTAATGCTGTAAAAAATAATCAAGTATTTGCTGTAGATGCAAATTCATTTTTTAGCAAACCTAGTATTCGTACTGTTGAAGGATTGGAAATTTTAGCAAAAATTATTCAACCTGATAAATTTAAGGATCTGACTGTATCTGTTGGTTCGTTTTCTCATATTTCTTAAGAATTCCTTTATTTATGATAAAATACCCAGATTATACATGGTTAGAGCAAAATTAACTGAAAAACAAAAAGAAAAATCAAAGAAAGAACAAAAAACAAGAGCAGAACAATCCCGTGCTGCTAGAAGAAGTGGTAAAAGTATGAAAACTGAGGGAAAAGTAACCAAATCCACTTCAAAAGCAAAAGAATCTAGATCGTCAAAGAAAATTGCAACTATTAAGAAGAGAACTAGAAGCTAATTATGTTCTTTTTTTGTCTATGATTTCTAATGACATTGACAATGAAAGTTGTTAATCAATCAATTCTATCCTGATTATCTATTATAAAATGAAAATAATGAGTGATAATTCTGAAATAACTTTTTCAAATTATGGGGTATATGATTTAGAATCTGATCTTGAATTTTTCTTGCCAAACACTACTATCAAATTTCATAGAATAAGTGATAATGCTTTTTCATATTTTCGAAAAAACTATGAAGGTATGATAGTTGAAAAAATAATTCCAATTAAATCTAATAATCTTAAAATTGAATTGGCTCCGATTAGACCTCTTAATCATCCTGCAAGACGAACTAGTCATATGTTCTTACAATTTGATAAGGATATTTATCTTAGTGAAAATTCAGCAGCAAGTATTTTTGTCCATTGCCCAATTGAAATAGGTATTTTTTTAGTTCACGAATCTACTCGTGATTCTCTTGATTGGATTACTTGCAATTCTTTAAATTCTAGGTTCGGTCTGTATGGTTCTCCTGACACTGGAAAATTATGTAAATATGCAAAAGTTTCATTGGCTACAGATTATACTGATTCTAATTCCTATTTGGAAGGTGTAATGCAAATTGTTGTTGAAAACACTTTGTCTTTTGGGCAATCCATAAGCAAAATTGTATTTCAAATAACTGATAATGCCCTATACTACCAAGACTCAAAAACAATTATTGATGGAATAAAAATTACTATGAAAAAACGTGCTGCTGTGAATATTGCTGATGTTAAAACTACTTCTCTTCAAACTGATTGGTCTATGTCTCCTACCTGGGAAGATAAAATTGTAAGTACTCATATGGAGATGGGCTTGGAATAATGGTTTTAGAATTTCTTCAAGGTCTATCTGAAATGCAACTTGTTGGAGAATTAACTGTTCTATCTTTACTGATTGGTGGTATTATCATGGCCGGGGGTGTGATTATTGCTAAAATTGCAAAATTACTATTTCACAAATATTATGCTCCGTCATTACCTAAAGATACTGCACAAAATATTAGTAAATTAATTTATTTTGGAATCTTAGTAATTTCATTTTTAGGATTTACCTCTAGCCAAGGTATTGACTTATCTGGAATTATGGTTGCAGGTGGAATATTTGCTGTAGTGATTGGATTTGCAACTCAATCTGTTGTCTCAAATTTGATTTCAGGATTATTTTTAATTGTTGAAAAACCTGCAAAACATGGCGATACTATTGAACTTCCAGACATGGGTATTTCTGGAACTCTTCTTGATATTGGAACTTTCTCAAGTAAAGTGAGAAAATTTGATGGAACTGTAACTAGAATACCTAATGAAAAATTCTTTACATCCAATATTCGTTCACTAACACTTTCCACTGTGAGACGTGCAGATGTCTCTGTTGGAATTTCTTATGAATCTGATATTGATGGTGCAATTCTTGCAATAAAAAATGAAATTCAACAAACTATGCCATTTGTGCTTCAAATTCCTGAACCTGAATTTAGAGTTGAGGAATTAGGTGATTCTAGTGTGAATATTCATGTATTTGTTTGGCATCCTAGAGATGATTGGAGCCAAGCTCAACCCATTCTACTAACTACCGTTAAACGTGCTCTTGATAAGTCTGGAATTGAAATCCCTTTCCCACAAAGAGTAATTTGGACTGGAAAAGACTAGGTCATTTTAGATTGTTTTTTATCTGCTCTTCTTTTTTTAACCAAACTAAACATGATCATTCCTACATTGATAATTGAAATAATTTCAATTAAATCGACACCGTATAGGAACCAGTCAATTATTGGATGAACTCTTGAAATAATTCCTGCTTCAAGCATAATGTCTGCATTCCATACCATATGCGGTATTTGAATAAACTGTATTATTGCAATGATTACGATACTACCTAGTATTTTGTTTTCATACCAATTCCAAAATTTATTCCACGGATTCATACGTTGAATTACTTTCTAATTCTATTAAATGCTGTTAAAATTAGACTGTACTAATTAGACTGTCCTAATTTTTTTATGCATAAAATATTTTTTATTTAATTATTTTAAAATTAAATTTACTTTAATCTTATTCCATCATCTTCAATGTATCTGAAGCTGTAATGATTCCTATGATTTTTGATTTTTTTGATACTAGGATGCATTTTGAATATCTGATCAACGGCACTAATACATTTGCAGGTGTATCAAAATCTACAATTGGTGGGATTGCATCCATTGTATCTGCTAACTTTGCTTTTTTTAATTCTGCTTCTCCTAAATCTGCTAAATGTCTAACAATTCCATCTTCTGACACCACACCCATAATTTCTGAATTAGCAAAAACTGGAATTTGACTAATTGATAATTCATGCATTTTTTTAATGGCGTCATGTAGTGTGTTTGAAGGTTTTAATTTTATGATGTCTTTACTACAAAAATCCCCTGCTGTATGTGATGATGATTCTCCTTCTAATTTTGCAAGATTTTCAAATATTTTTTTTGCTGTATCATAACTTGGTTGACTTCTTCCTGATTCAATTTGATTAATCATTGATGTACTCACTCCTGTCATTATTGCAAGTTTTTTTTGAGTAATGCCAATTTTCAATCTAATTTGTTTAATTGAATCAATTCTTGGAAGCATTTGAAATATGATGTGTTCTATTTGGTTTTAAATTATGTTATTTCTTCTTCTTTTTTGGCTGTTCTATTGCTGCTTGTGCTGCTGCAACTATTGCTATTGGAATTCTATGTGGTGATGCACTAACATAACTTAGACCTTCTCCATGACAGAATTTGATTGAACTCGGATCTCCTCCATGCTCTCCACATATTCCTACTTCCATATTCTTTCTAACTCCTCTACCAGCTGCAATTCCAATTTTGATTAAACTACCTACTCCGTTAACATCAATTGATTGAAATGGATTTCTTTCTAGTAGTTCTTTTTCCATATATTCTGGTAAGAATTTACCTTCTACATCTTCTCTACTGAAACTAAATGTTCCTTGAGTTAGATCATTTGTTCCAAAACTGAAAAATTCTGCAGTACTTGCAAGTTCATTTGCAGTTAATGCAGCTCTTACTACTTCGATCATAGTTCCAAAGTTTATTTTTAATTTCATTTTATGTTTTGTTTCTGTTTCTTTCTTAATTCTATCGTAGATTGATTTGATGTGATTTAATTCCGCAATACTGCTGATTTGTGGAATCATGATTTGTGGATGTGCTTTAACTTTCTTTTTGGTTAATTCTACTAGTGCTTCAAATACTGATTTAATTTGCATTTCATATATTTCTGGATATGTTACACCAACTCTGACTCCTCTGTGTCCCATCATTGGATTTACTTCTGCTAGTTCTCTTGCTCTTTTAAGAACCACTTTTGCTTCAGAAATTTCATTTGTTTTTCCAGCTGCTTCTAATTTTTGTATTTTTTCAACTAATTCTTCTGGATTAGGCAAGAACTCATGTAATGGTGGGTCTAGTAATCTGATAGTTACTTCGTATCCTTCCATAGCTTTGAGGATTTCAATAAAGTCACTTTTTTGTAATTTTCCTAACTTTTCTAAAATTTTATTTCTATCTTCAATATTCTCTGCCATGATCATTTCTACAAATAAGTTAATTCTATCACTGCCATTGAACATTCTTTCTGTTCTACATAGACCAATTCCTTGACCTCCAAACTTTCTTGCAAGTTTTGCCATATCTGGAGTATCTGCATTTGCTCTAATTCCTAATGTTTTGGTTTTTTGTGCCCATGCCAATATTTGCTCAAAGTCTTTTGTTACTTTTGGCTCTACTGTTGGAATTTCTCCAATAAAGACAGTTCCTTCACTTCCATCAATGGTGATTGTTTCTCCTTCTTTGATTGTCATTCCATTTGCAGTTCCTATGTTGTTATCATAATCTATTTTTAATTCTGGACATCCTACGATACATGGTTTTCCCATTCCTCTTGAAACAATTGCAGCATGAGATGATTTACCTCCAAGACTAGTCAAAATTCCTTCTGATGAAAAGAATGCTGGAACATCTTCTGGTTTAGTTTCTTTTCTAACTAAAATGACTTTTTTACCTGAATCTCCTAATTCTATTGCCTTTTTAACATCAAATACTACAATTCCACTTGCAGCTCCTGGGGATGCTGCAATTCCTTTTGCTAATTTTTTGAAATCTTTAATTTTAGATTCATCCATTGTTCTGTGTAATAATGCTTCTAACTGTTGTGCTGGAATTCTGGTAAGTGCTTTATCTTTATTGATTAATTTTTCTTTAACCATGTCCACTGATGTTTTTACTAATGCAGCTGCACTCATCTTTGCAGTTCTTGTTTGTAACAAGTAAAATTTCCCTTGTTCAATTGTAAATTCAATATCTTGAGGTTCTCTGAAATGTTTTTCTAATTTTGCACATGCATTACTTAATTCTTTATGTGATTTTGGCATATCTTTTTTCAATAATTCTATGCTTTTTCCAGTTCTAACTCCTGCTACTACATCTTCTCCTTGTGCATTAATTAGATATTCTCCTTCTATCTCTTTTTTACCGTTATGACCATTTCTTGTAAATACAACTCCTGTTGCACTATCATCTCCCATGTTTCCAAATACCATTGTCACTACGTTTACTGCAGTTCCATTAGCAATATCTTTTGTAATGTTATTTTTTTCACGATAAACTATTGCTCTTTCTCCCATCCAACTTTTGAAAACTGCTTCAATTGACAATACTAATTGTTCATCTGGCGTATCTGGGAATTTTCTTTTTGTATGTTCTTCACATATTTTCTTATATTTTGAAACAATTGACTTTAAAGATTCTACACTAAGTTTACTGTCATCTGTAACTCCTTGTTTTTCTTTTGCATCATCCAATACATGATCAAATTTTTCATCATTTACTCCAAATACCACTTTTCCAAATAATTGAATAAATCTTCTATAGGAATCCCATGAAAATCTTGGATTTTTAGTTTGTTCTGCAAAACCTTCTACTGTTTTCTCATTTAGCCCTAAATTCAAAATTGTATCCATCATTCCTGGCATAGAAATTGCTGCTCCCGAACGAACAGATACTAGTAATGGATTTTTTGTTGAATTCCATTTTTTACCTGTCTTTTTTTCCATTTTTGTAATATTTTTCATTACTGCTGGCATGACATCTTTTGGAAGTTTTCCATTGTTATCGTAATACTTGTTACAAACTTCCGTTGTAATTGTAAATCCTGGAGGTACTGGTAGTTTTAATCGAGTCATTTCACTTAATCCTGCTCCTTTGCCTCCTAGAAGCATTCTTTTTTTACTATCTGCTTCTTCAAATGCATAAACTGGTTTATTTTTTGCCATGCAGAAATTTGTAAATTTTTTGGCTTTTTAAACTAATGCCTTTGCAAATTCTGAAATTATTTTATTCCAATTTTTTGCTTTAATTATGCCACTAGCTACTAGGATCCCTTTTGATCCTAATTCTATTGATTTTGCAACGTCTTCCCCTGATACAATACCTGCACCACAAAGTAATTTTGTTTTATTTTTTGAATCATTTACAATACTTGCTGCCTTTTGTATTAGATCTGGTTTTTCTGTAGATATTGCCTTTCCTGAACCAATTAATTCTGGTGGTTCTATTGCAA
The DNA here is from genome assembly GCA_937897875.1 of uncultured Nitrosopumilaceae archaeon. Lineage (GTDB taxonomy): Archaea > Thermoproteota > Nitrososphaeria > Nitrososphaerales > Nitrosopumilaceae > Nitrosopumilus. The sequence continues at coordinate 22,384 of CALCPD010000008.1, read as the reverse complement.
TAAAATCTGGATTAATTTTTAGATATTTTTTTACTTCTGCTACATCCTTTACACATACTATTGAAATCATTTTTAATTCTTTTAATTTTAAAACTAGTTTTTCAATTTCTTTACTTGAAATTCTATGTTCACTGTGATTGATTAGTGAACCTTTTACTTTTGATTTTTTTAATAATTCTGGAATTATGTAGCCTGTAGTACTCCCAATCTTTGAATCATCTATATGTTGAGCTAAAATTGGAATTGAACTATTTGCAACTAATCCAATAAGATGCTGTGGTGGTGATATTGCAATTTTTACCTTATATTTTTTTGAAACTTGCTCTGCAATTTTTATAAATTTTTTAATTTTATCTCCTGATATTTCTTCATAGTTTTTACAATTAATTATGAACATCTTCTACTGAATTTTTTTATATTGTATTTAATTCTTCATTGAACTACGATGTTTCTATTTTTTTATCATATTGTTTTTTCATTACTAGCACGATAAACATCAGTACAATGGCTGCAATATTGGTGCCTATGATGAATATGTCTACTACAATAATGCCATAAATTAGCCACAATATTGCCCCTGCTGATATGAATATCAATAAAAAACTTGAAACATCTTTTAGGCTTTTTGATTTGTAGCCTTTGTAAATTTGATCTACCCATCCTGTTAGAATTAAAACTCCTGCTGCCACTCCTAAAATTGTTAATAATATTGGATCTATTTCCATGATTTTTTTAACTCCAAAAGAATTCGTCTAATCCTGTTTGTTTTGGTTTTCCTAAAATTGTATCAAAATCTAAATCCATTGATGATGTTATTTGTTCCAATGTAGATTCTAAAAACTCCATATACTTTTTAGCATCAATTTCTTCTTTTTTTGCTAACTCTACTGGTTTTACTCCTGGTTTGTTTAGTATTTTGATAAATGAAATTTTATCTCCTTTTTTTATTTCTCTTATTCCTTCTAATTGCTTTGCTGCCCTGATATGTTGTGGTATTGTTTTTGTGTATTCTGATGGAGCTTTACTTAGCATTACATTAAATGTTAAATCTTCTAAAGGAATTTCCTTGCCTTCTACTTTTTTACCACATATTGCAATTTTCTCAGAAATTTCCTTTTTTGCCTTTACAAAATCTTCCATTGTTTGAACTACTGATAAAACATCCAGTAATTCAAAAAATAATTTTTTAATGAATGCTGGAGTATGGGATTTTTTCCCTGTTAGTCCTTTAACATCAACTTTTCCTGAATTTGTTACTCCTAAGTAATTTTTCTTTCTGTTACTTAATACGCAATATCTGTATGTCTTGTCGATTTCTAAGTCTACCCCATGATCCTTTTTAGCTTGCTCAATTAGTTTTTGAATTTGTTCTTCTGTTGGATTTTTAATGAATAATGAATCTGTATCTCCATATAGTACTTCAATTCCTGTACCTTCACATTTTTTGATTGTCTCTAAAATTGTGTATCTTCCAACTGCTGTTGTTGCTTCTGCTGCAGGTAGGAAATATAACGGAAAAATTTCTGCACCCATTACACCATAACTTGCATTCAAAATTACTTTGAGTGCTTGACTGACTACTGTGTATTGTTGTCTTTGTTCATCAGTTAATGTTTCTTTTTTTGAGAGACTTTTGTAATAATTTACTCGTAAATCCCTTAATGATCCGATGATTAATGCTGTTAATCCATTTTTTTTAGAACATGTCCAATGATTCGTTTGCGGTATTGTATTTTTCTTACATTCTTCGTGTGCACATCTAACTGTTTCATAAGATAAATTTCTAACTTTAATTATACTTGGATATAGACTTGCAAAATCCATCACAACGACTTTAAAATGAATACCCTCTTTTGGCTCCACGACTAAACCTCCTCGATATTTTTTATCTTTGATCACTGCATCTGACATTACCCCTTCTGTTCTTTTTTGTAATTCTTCTCTTTTTGGAATTAGTGAATTTCTTTTTCTATGTTCATAATATAACAAACTTCTAATCCATTGCGAAACTCCCATTCTTGCAATGTCATCAATTGGCATTCTTCCAATTCTTGCAATAATTACAAGTAAATTCATCAACAGGTCGCTGTTAAAACTTGTAAGTTCATAAGTTAACTGTGCATCATTGTAACAATAATTTGCGGTTTGATAAAGCGATAATTTATCAAAATCTAAACCATAATCGATTTTCTCTTTTCCTAGTAGTGCTTTTGATACACTGTTTAATGAAAAATCTGTATATGATTGACTGAATGCATAGATTTGAAATGAGCGATTTGATAATGTTCTATACAAATCAATATGAACTCCATGTTTTAGGGTTGCAGAATCTCTCATCATGTATAATGGATTGTTTTCATTTGTAATTCCTAATCTTTCTGCTCTATTGTACAAATATGGCAAATCAAATTCATCTCCATTGTATGTAACTACAAATGGAAATTCTTCAATTATCTTAAATGCATCTGCAATCATTTCTTTTTCTTTATCTAACTCGTAAAATGTTACTTTGATGTTGTCGTTTAATTCATTATTTCCTTTATCGGTTCCTTCTGTTTTGAGCACAAATATTTGATCAAAATCATCTGTTCCTTTGAGTCCTATCGCAGTAACTCTTTTTTCTGCAAGTTTAGGATCTGGAAATCTTCCTGGATCAAATTCTACTTCAATGTCTACGCTGAGTCTTTTTATTTTTGGAATTGGTTGATTAAGCAAATCTGCCCACTCTGAAATAAATTCTTTAAATTCTTCAGCATCTATCATGCTTTTACTATCTACTTTATCCCACAACAAACTTTTTAGTGCGAGTTTTACTTCATCTGAAATTTCCATATCGTGTGGTTTGAGTAATCCTTTTGTTATTTCATAATATTTTCCAACAACTAATTGTCTATCGTACAAATATGTTTCATAATATTTGATATCTGATTCCCATGTTTCAATTTGATTTCTTATACTTTCACCATAATTTCCTCCAATTGATAGTGGATTGTCTACTGTTATCTTAGACATTTCAATTTCTTTATCCTGAATCAAATCATGCTTTTTGATTGTTTTAATTTCTAAAACATCATCTCTTTCTTGTAAAAAATCTAATTCATCTGGAGATAATTTTGAATAACAATATGGTTTATGTCCTATTTCATCTTTCCATAAAAATAATTTTTGCTCTGTTGGCTCATAAAATTTTAGAACAGCTGATTTACTCATGCCATCATATGTTGCAGAAACTAACATTGCTGGAAGCATAGTTTCTATTTTTTCTACTTGTGCTACTTTGACTTGCATTTAATCACTCGTTTTTTCATATTTGCTAACTAATTCTTTGGCCCATTTCTCGATTTTTGATTTTTCTAAATGCACTATTTCTACACCTGCTTCATCTAACAAATCATAATCTGTTTCTGGATATTTATCTAAACAAACAAATTTCTTTATCCCAATTGTTATTGCCATCTTAGTACATTCCAGGCATGGAACAAATGTTGTATACAAAATAGCTCCCTTTACACCTGCTTCAATTCCTAAAATTGCACAATGCATTATGGCGTTGGCTTCAGCATGATTGCATAAACAACGATCTAATGATGCACCTGATTCAATTTTGCCTTCCATTCTAAGTTGGCATCTTTTACACCCTCCTTCAAAACAATTTTTGATTCCTGGTGGAGTTCCGTTATATCCTGTTGCTAATTGTCTGTGATCTCTGACAATTACTGCGCCAACTTGTCTGGTTATGCAATTAGACCTTAATTTTGCTAATTCTGCTTGCAGCATAAAATATTCATCCCAATTTGGCCTATCAAAAGAATTATTCATACCAATTGTGTCTAAATGTTCCATATATGGATCTCGTTAATTCCAATTTTATTTGCGATCAATATTTTTTTAGAACATATGTCAAATTCCCCACCTTTAAATTCAAATTAAAACATCAAATATTGAAATGAATCTTAATGTATTTTTAATTATTACTATGGTTTCAATTTTTACAATTACTGCAGTTGGACAATCTGCTTTTGGATATGGTGGTCCGCCTGAAAATAACAGTGCAAATAATTTTACTGTAGATATTAACACTGATCAGGAATCTTATACAATTGGTGAATCTGTACTGTTTACTGGTTCTGTTAACAAGTATGATGAAGACCGTTCTTTGAGAATTACTGTTTTTGATACTAGTAAAAATTTAATCATAACTAAAAAAACACCTGTTGATACTTATGGCAAATTTTCTTACACTGTACAACTAAATGAAAAATTTTCTGATGGAAAATATATTGTAAAGTCTCAATATGGTAATTCTAAATCAACTGTAACCACTTCTTCTTTTCTAATTACTGCTGCTAATATGCCTACAATGGAATCTAATACATCTGAAATTCCTGTTTGGATTAAAAACAACGCAGGATGGTGGGCTGATGGCTCTATCGATGATTCATCATTTGTTCAAGGAATTCAATTTCTAGTTCAAGAAGGATTCATGAAAATTACAAACTAGTTTAAAATTTTCTAGTTTTCTTTGCTAATTTTTTTCTAATTCTCATACCTATTCCAAATGATATTATCATTCCTGTTATTGAAAGTATAGTTAGTGAATTAGTGTCAACTGTGGATGATGTTTCAGAAATTAAAGGTATGAATATTGAAAATGTAAACATTATGCCACTAAGGTAACTAATGTTTTTTAGAATTGGTAATTTACATGGAATTGCCATGATCAAATATTTTTAGATAAATTATTTAGTGTTTGGCAATTTTGTAATCAAATACTTTGTAGTTTTAGTAATAGATAGGCTATGATTTGTTTTTTTGAATTCAAAAATATGATATATGGATTATCTGATTTTTTTTTAACCTCCTAAATCTATATTTTCTATGTCCTTCTATATTCTAGCAATTTAGAATAATTCTTTATTGTATCTCAATGTATTTTATGGAGAAAATGATCTTGGGGGTATAATAGATGACATCATAATGTTTTTTCAATGACATGGAAAACTTCGTTACTGATTTTATTTGCAACAGTAATGGTTGCTTTCGTACCTCTATCTGCATATGCTGGAGTTGATGATGGTAATTTGAGAAAAATTACATCTGATGGACAGTATGATATTGGTATGTCTTGGCAACCGGCAGGACCACTTCAACCTGGAATTGAATATCTCTTTAATTTTGAGATTCGTGAAGGTATGAGCCAGAAAAATATTGATGATGCATCATTTAATTTTGATATCGTAAAAGATGGAACAATTACTGATAGTACATCATCTCTTTCTGGAACTCTAACAAAAACAATTTCATTTGAAGAACCTGGACTCGTTAATCTTTTGCTAACTGATGTTAATTCATCTACTCAGCAAATTGATTTTACTTTTCCTGTGGGCAATGAAAAATCTTCTAAAAATGGAATTTCATATGCTATGAAAAACTACAATGCAGAACCTAAAATTTTCTTTTGTGGCAGTGCTAAAGATCTAGCAACTTGTCTTGATAAAGAACTTAGTGGAGACGCTAAATGGTGGGGTAAAGTAACTATCATGATATATGCTCCTGGATGGAATGTTGATTCTGAAAAAAGAGATAGAATTGGCGCTACTACTGATTCTGCATTAACAATTACTGCACGTGGTGATGGTAACTCAAATGCTGAACTAGGTGTTTGTAATGACAGTGATTCTGAAGGATTAATTGAAACAGATCCAAACAGTGGAGTGTTTTATGGACGTCTAAAACTCAGTGCATCTGATCATGACATGAATAATGACGGAATTGTGGACACAAAACTTGGTGGAACCAGTTGTAAGAATTCTCCTTTTGATGAATATGCAAAAATTGAAACCGGTAGAGATGGCGCAGTTACTGTAAATTGGGAATACAATCCTGAAGACAATAAGGTAATTACTAAAACTCTAACATACGGTTGGAGTGTAGCATCTATTGAATTCTTAGAAGATGAATACCCATTGGATCAATACAATAAAGTTCAATTCAAACTTAATGAAAAAGACTTGGGTGATATGCCTAAAGATAAAGTTGATTTGAATTATAGAGTTTGGTCTGATAGTGACTTGGCAGGAATTACAATTGAAGCAACACAAGATGGTAATTGGAAACAGAAAAACCCATACTTCTTCTACATACAAGACCATGAAGAATCAAATGGTGATAACTTGCATGCTCAAGAAGGTGATACTCTCTATGTTGAGTATGTTGATACCACATTACCTGCAGTTGGTCCAAATGGTGAACAATGGTCAAAATCTGACACATTAGATATCATTGCAACTACATCTGTAACATCTGGATACCCATACATAACACTACGTTAACAATGGCTATGTTAGAATCAGTAACGCAAAACAAACAAATGAAAAAATCATATGATTTTTCTACTTTATCTAGTAGAGAATCTCTTTTTCTTAATCTCATAAATCAAAATCCTGGAATACGTTATCTTGAATTAAAGAGTTTAACAGGATTGGCTAATGGAGTGGTTTCACATTATTTACGCCAATTGGAATCTAATGGATTCATTAAATCAGTAAAAACTCCTCGTGTAAGTTGTTTTTACCCTTTATCTTCATCTGAATTATCTCAAAAAATTTTTAGACGTTCTAGGCAAATCACTCCCAAAAAAATTCTTTTGGCATTAATTCAAAAAAATCACTCTTTTACGACTCTAGTAAAGGAAGTACAAAAATCTCCATCTACAGTATCTACATATGCTTCAAAATTAATTGAAGACAATCTTGTTTTTATTGAATATAGAAATTCAAAGAAATTTTTTAAAATAAATCCTGAATTTTTTGATCAATTAATTTATACTTTAAAAATTTCTAACTAATTTATGAAAACTGAAAAAGATATTGAAATATTTAGAAAAATTATTGAACAAAGATTAATCGATGTTTCAAAATTACCTGACCCTGATGCAGCTATGAAATATTATCAGGGTGCACTTCGTACCCTTGAATGGGTAACTACTGGACAGGATATTTGAGCATTATTTTTGAGTAATTCTAAGTACTGCCCCAATGATTAGGAAAATTATCATAAAGTATGATGTCATTACTGTCCATTGTGTAATTGTATCTGATTCTAAATCATTAATTAGTAAAATAGAAAAAACTAGTGCAAATATTCCTCCGATTACTAGCATCATATTTCTAATTATACTCTTTTTGTTTAGAAGTACCACAATTTGTTTGAAAAATTAAATTATTTATTCCAATGCATTTTCTAATTTACGCCACTACGTCTTTTAATTTCAGGTGTTTTTTCAGAAGTCACTTCTTTTTGAAAATTTTCAAGTTTTGTTTTATTTTGATTTATTTCTTCTTCTGTCCATTCTCTAACAAATTCGTCTTTAATATCGACAAAATTTTTACATTTTTCACAAAGCCATAGCGCATCTCTTTGTTCAGGAAATGCAATGGGGAATCTTCTTCCATTACATTCTTTGCATAATAGTGGCATGGTTTTCTCTATTTTTACTTCTATTTGTATCACGTTATGAAATGTGGAACTCTTATGTAATTCACAAACTTAATGAATCAAATCATTATTTACAAAATATGACTAGTCCTTGGAGTAAATACACTGATTCTGTATTTTCTGGAAAAAGTATGATTGTTCTTGTAATTGGTGGTTTAATAGCTGGTGGAATTTTGGCCTTTTTAAAATAATTATTTTCTTTAAGTTGTTAGCACCAGTAAACTTGCCCCAACAATTATTGCAATAATTCCTATTATGAGGCCTTTGGAAATCATAATTAATTTTTAATTTCTAATTATCTAAACTTATCTTGCTACTTTTACTGTGAAAACCATTTATTTTTGTGCCTAGAAGTTTTTAATTAATTGTTGATCTGTTCATAGTATTTTTCACACAGAAAACATAAAATTCCTAAATTCTCATTTTTCTTTATACTTTGATTGAATATATTGAAAAAAAATACATACAAAAAAATTCTGTTGAAAAACGAGATTATCAAATTAATCTTGCTAATCAGGCAATTCATGAAAACTGTATTGTTGTTTTACCTACAGGTCTTGGAAAAACAACTATTGCATTACATGTGATTTCCGAATTTTTGTTAAAAGAGTCTGGAGTAATTCTCTTTTTAGCTCCCACAAGAGTCTTAGTTAACCAACATTTTGATTTTTTAAAAAAAAATTTAACCTTTGATGACATTGTATTAATCACTGGTGAAGATTCTGTTGAAAAACGAAAGGATCTTTGGAGTAGCAGAATAATATGTGCAACTCCAGAAGTAGCTAGAAATGATATGAATCATAATGTTGTAAAATCACAACAATTTCATCTTGTGATTTTTGATGAAGTTCATAGAACTACTGGTGATTATGCTTACTCTAGCATAGCTGAACATTTTGAAAATTCATCTACTCGTCTTCTGGGTATGACTGCTACCTTACCTAGTGAACAAGAAAAAGCAACTGAAATTTTAACACGATTACAAATTTCAACTGTAGCTGAGAGAAATGAAGATAGCCCTGATGTAAAACCTTACATCCAAGAGACTAATACTGAATGGATTAATGTTGAACTTCCTCCAGAACTAAAATCTATTCAAAAATTATTAAAATCTGCATTGGATGAACGATATGATTTACTTCAAAAAAATGGTTTACCTTTGAATAACCAACAATCTCTTTCATCGTTACTACGGTTAAGGCCATTTGTCTTATCTAAAAGTCGAAAATCTGCAAAACCTTTGTTTTCTGGAATTCGAATTCATTATGCTCTAAATATTCTTGAAGCTCATGGTATTACTCCTTTTTTAGAATTTTGTAAGCGAGCACAAGCAAAAAAGGGTGTGGGAGTGAAAGATTTGTTTGAAGTTGATCCAAATTTTACTAAAGCATTATCTTTAGCAAAAGAAGCACAATCTAATGGAATTGAACATTCAAAAATTCCAAAATTAAAAGAAATTTTAAACTCTGTTCCTGGGAAAGCCTTGATCTTTACTAGCTATCGTGATTCTGTAAACATGATTCATTCTCAACTTAATGAAATGGGGATATCTGCTGGGATTTTAATTGGAAAAGCTGGTGATACTGGATTGAAACAAAAAAAGCAAATAGAAGTTGTCCAAAAATTTCGAGATGGTGAATTTCAAGTTTTAGTTGCTACTCGTGTAGGTGAAGAAGGTTTAGATATTGCAGAAGTGAATCAAGTTATTTTTTATGATAATGTACCAAGTTCAATTAGATTTATTCAAAGAAGAGGCCGAACTGGAAGAAAGGATACTGGAAAATTAGTTGTACTGATTGCTAAAGATACTATTGATGAAACGTATTATTGGATTGGTAAGAGAAAAATCACTGCAGCAAAGTCCATGGGGTCAAAAATGACTAAAGTTTTAGAAAAGAATAAGGATCCTTCAGTTAAAACGGGTTTGGATGCTTTTATTTAATTATTAAATTGTTTTGAAATTTTTTCTATGATTTCTTGTTTTTTTTGTATCACTAAATTTTTCATTCCTGATTCTAAATGATGAATACTACTATTTTTTGAAATTAGTAAATTTTCTAATCGTATGTCGAATTGATTTTCTAGAAAATTTTTCATTCCTTCTGTACCTCCATCAATTTCTAAATTATCTGCCCCATCTGCAGCTAAATTATTAATTGATTTTTCTAAATAATCTAAAATTTCATTTAATACTTTGTGACTTAAAACTGTCATTGTGATTGAATTTCTTATCCTAATCGCTTAATGATGTGATATCCAAATTCTGTTTTTACTGGTTGTGATATTTCTCCAATTTGTAATGTGAATGCAATATCTTCAAATTCTTTTACCATCATTCCTTTTGTAAAATACCCTAGATCTCCTTCTTTTTTGCTACTTGGACATGTTGAAATTTCTTTGGCTGCTGCACCAAATTTTTTACCTTTTTTGATTTCTTCTAATATTTCTAAAGCTTGACTTTGTTTTTCAACTAAGATGTGTGAACATTTGACTTTATTTGACATGTTTTTGAAATAATTTTTTAGTTCTTATTTGTTTTGATGACTTTTTTAATAAAAAGTAGAATTAAGGGGTGACCTTTTCTAGTTTTTGATGAATTTTGTCATAATATCCATTTTGTTCTAATGCTGGAACGTAAAATGTGGCCGATACTGTGTCCCCCACTTTAGCTGAGCAGTTTTCAACAACAACTGAGTGTCCTAAAACTGATTCCCCCACACAACCTAATTCAGTTGTAGCAATTACTTTGACATCTTCAGTAATTGATGTTGGGATTATGTTCCATGGTGTGATTGTAAACACCAAGATTACTGCTGTAGCAATTGAAATTATTGTTAAAAATTTCAATACTGGTGGTTTTTGTTGTTCTGTCTGTTGTGATAACATACCATATCTTAAGAAATATTTTATTTAAACTAGTGCTAAATATAGATTATAGTGCTAAAAGTCTGAACCATGCCAAAATTTTTTACAATTATAACATTGTTTTTTCCAAGCAACTAGTCCTTCACTATTTTTCTTCATTTCTACAGTTCCATAATTTTTTGAACCACACGTGGGACATCCATCATCATTCATTTTTTAAATTCCCTTCATTCGTTTTGAATAGTCGTAATGAAATATTTTTGTAGGTGTAATTTCTATGGCAATTTCATTTTTACAATGACTTAATAGAAATTTAGATAATGTTGATTCTTTATCTCCTAAATATTTTTTAATTAAAATTTTTAATATTTCTGATCCTTTTGATGGTATGAGTTTAACTTTACCTTCTCCCCGTGAACCTTTGTAAGGTGGTTTATCTGCTGCAATTTCAAAACCACATATTGGTTGATTTTCTAAATACTGGAGGATTTTTGCAGTTTTTTGTGTTGCACAATAAATTTTTCCATCAATATCGATATACCATAATGAAATAATTGAAGGTGCTCCATTTGGTTTAATGAATCCTATTCTAATTGGTATCTTTGTATCTGGAGCTAACTCTCTTTCTATATATTGCATTTTTTCACCTTGTATTGCAACTCTATGTTTTTATTTTTTATCTATATGAATAATTAACTTTTTTTTAATAGTGCTAACACTTTATCAAATGCATTTTTGTTAAAATACTAATTTTTTAACTAAATGTTGTGAGGAAAGTAATATTTTTATTTTTAATTCTAATTGTTCTATCAATTTCACCTTTTGCACATGCTCATAAATTAATTAGTCATGATGACTCCCATAGGGATTTTGAATCAGCATTAGTTATTCCAGATCATAAAATTTCTTGGGCTATTTATGATAATTTAGGCGTGGAGGAAAGTAAATTTTATACATTTGATGCCAAAAAGGATGACTCATTTTATGCAAGTATTGTTATTCCTAAACTCGAGGGTTTGGAGAATTATTCCCCATCTTTAATTTTAATGAACGATGATTTGTTTAATGGGGCTGGAACTTCATCAAATATTGAATCAAGTGTACAGAAATTTCTTTATGAGGGTGATTACCCTGGAAACGAATTCTATGAACCATTTGGACAAGTTACCTATTGGGAACGACAAGAAGTTACAACAATAATTCCTGCCGATGGACAATATTTCATTTTAGTTTCTGATGAAAAAAATCAAAGTGGAAAATATGCTTTAGCAGTAGGTACAATTGAAGATTTCTCTGGGTCTGATTTTTTTACAACTCTTCCAAAAGCTTGGTTTGAAACAAAATTATTTTTCAATGACTATGTGTCTTTTATAATTGGAATTTCCATACTGGTTGGATTTCCTACTATGATATTTTTAATTATTTTTAGAAATAAAATATTTAGAAGAAAATAAAAAAATTATTTCTTCTTACTTCTTGGTTTTGTTCTTAAGACTGCTTTACAACAAATGCATCTTACATCATCTAAAGATAAGAAAATTCCGCAAAATGTACATCTTTTTTGTCCAATTTCATATCTGATTTTATTTGGAACTGGATCTGCTTGATATCTTTTACAGATATTTCTACAAGTTCTACCCAATTTCTATTTCTCCAACTTTTTCTATAATCTCTTTTCTTCTTTCTCTGATTGTTACTGCGCTGATACCTGAAATCTTTGATATCTTCAATTGAGACACTTTCTCAGCATTGATTGTTGATGCCAAATGTATGGCTGCTGCAGCCATTGCCATTGGATTTTTACTTGTTGAAACATGCTTTTTTGCACATAAATCCAATATTTTGAACGTCAATCTTTGTGTTTTTTCAGAGATAGACAATCCTTTTGCTATTCTGGTAACAAATTCTGATGGAGTGTATGCTTCGGGACTGAGATCCATTTCTTTTGCAAGAAATCTATATGTCCTTTGTAGCACTTTTTTCTTAATGTTACCTGCATCTGAAATATCTTGTAATGTTCTTGGTGTATCTGTGATTCTGCATGTTATGTAAATTGTTGCAGATAACATAGCTGCTGTTGATCTACCTGCAAGAATTTTTCTTGCTGCAATTTTTCTAAACAAATATGCACTCTCTTCAACTACTGATTCTGGTAGTCCTAATTTTGAACTAATTGCATCAAGTAATGTAAATGCTTTTTGAAATGATTTTGAAGTAACTGCAGAACGACTGTTTCTGTCCCACATTCTTAATCTGTAGAACATTCTTCGATTTTCAATTGATAATGATTTTCCTGTTACATCCTTGTCTTTAGCTTCAATTAGCGTGGATAGTCCCATGTCAATCATTTTTAGTGATCTTTTGGATCCTACTCTTGAATTATTTTGATAATCGTTTGCATTAAGACCTGCAGTTTCGGAACCCAGATCTAATATTGGTTCTAATGAAACAATTCCACAACTACTGCATGCAATTTCTCCTGTGTGCATATCTGTAATCATTTCATGTTTTTTACAATTTTTTTGATGAATTAATTCAGTTAACATAGTCTGATTACGTTTTTATTTTATTTAAAAGACTGAAATTTTTTTATCTAGTGCTAAAATGGTCAAAAATAAAGCTTAATTACTATTTTTTTACCACTAGAATGTTTAAAATTAATTGGCACTATGAATTTTATTTAATTATGTTTTTATAAATTATTTTTCTAAATAGTTGATGCCTCATATTGTATTGGATAAAAGTTTGAATCTTTTTGATTTTTCAATTTTGTTTAAGCCCATATTTCAAAAATCTCCTTTAATTAAAATTCAAGATATGTATATTGATACGCGAGGTAGTAATGCCTTATTGTCTGCAGTTGTAATTGATGATTCCCACCATGAATTCTTTATTCATCTGATGACTAGTAAAGAAAAAACAACAATTCGATTATACCCTTTAACTGATCCTGCTAAAACTGATGCTGTAAAACAATCTTTGGTCAATCTATGTTTTGAAATACAAAAATTTTATCCTGATATGAAAGTGATAAAATCAAATTTATGGGATTATTTATCTAAAAAGATCACTAATGAGTAGTTTTAATCTAATTCAAAAAAGTACTCTTGAACCTGATAAAATATTTCAAATTAGTACTGATGTGGAAAATTTTCATAAAATCATGCCAAAATATTTTAAATCATTAAAAATAATTAGTGATTCTTCAAATGAAAAAATTGTATTAGAATCAATTATTTTTTTAGGTAAAAAAATAGACATCAAAACTAAACATGTAATTATTGAACCCAATATCCACAAAGTGTTTATTTTAAGTGGTCCTGCTAAAGGTACTTCCTTTATTGAAACTTATAATTCAAATTCAATTGGAACTGAAATTTTAATTATTGTGGATTTAAAACTTAATGGTATTTTACGATTAATTCCATTTTTGAAAATTTATTTATTAAAAAGAATGAATTCTGTAATGTCTGAATTCATTGTTTGTGCTGAATCCTATTCTAAATCAATTTAAATTCAAAAGTAGTTAGCACTAGAGAATTAAGTTAGCCTCAATTAAATAGAAAAATTAAGAAATTTACTCATGTCTTCTCCTACAGTCATTATTGGCGCAGGAGTAGGTGGTTTGACAACTGGTGCTTTGCTAGCAAATAAAGGTCACAAAGTAATGGTATTGGAAAAATCTGGTAAATTGGGTGGCAGAACCGCATCGATGAAGTATCGAAATCATGTTCTTGATAACGGATTTCATATAATGCCTTTTTACAAAAAATCTGCCATTTTCACTATTTTAAAAAATTTGGGAATTGAATCTAGATTAAAGCTTGCAAAAGTCGATGATATTGCATTCTATGCTACAACTGGATTTCATATTTATCCTAAAGGTATGATTGATTTACTGAAACTATCTTTGATACCATTCAAAAGTAGAGTTAGACTTCTTAAATTATTATTGCCATTGGCATTTTCCTCTATTGAAAAAACTGAATTATGGGATGAAATACCACTAACCAAAATTACCGATAACTTGGATGCTGACACAAACGCATTTTTTGAAGCAGTATGCATGTTAGCTTTTGCTGATACTGCTGATCACATTTCACTAGGTGAATTTGCTAGAACCATCATTAGAGCTAATCCGTTTAAGGGTGGAACCAGTGAGTTTGCATACCCTGATGGCGGTGGTTATGATTCTATTTGTAATGTTCTTGGAGACTATATTTTAGAGAAAGGTGGCGAAATTCAAATGAAACAATCTGTGAAGAAAGTAGTCATTGAAAATTCTAAAGTAACGGGAGTTATTGTAAATGACTCCTCAAATTCTGAAAAACTCATCCCTACAAATTCTGTTGTAATTTCATATCCTGCATATACTGCATTAAATCAATTATTTGAAGAAAATGTAATTGACAGAAAATTTGTACAAAAAATTGATAAATTAAATAAAACAACATCTGTTGTTGAAGTACATTTTGCATTAAATTCCCAAATAGATACTCGTCAAGTTGTTTTTCCTGTGGGTGATGATTATGTTACTAAGGGTATTTTTTTCATTTCTAATATTACCCCATCTGTTTCTCCTTCTGGTGAGCATTTGATTATTGCAGGGACTCCTGTGCTTCCTTCTGAAACCGAAGATTCTGAAAAAATTAAAAATATTGTAAGTAAAATGAAGCAAGAAATATCTTCAATTTATCCAAAATTTACTTCTTCATTACTTTGGGAACGTCCAATGGCATGGAAATTAGTTGAATCTGTAGTAAAGGAACCTGGAAAAGTTTGGAAGTCTAAAATGCCTCATGTAATTCCTGGAATTGATGGTTTGTTTTTTGTTGGAGACTCTACAGTCAGTTATGGTATTGGGACTGATTCTGCTGCACATAGTTCAATTCTATGTACTCCAAAAATTGAATCTTTTCTAAATTGTTAATGGTATTTTTCTTAGTATTTTTGGAATATCTTCCAAACTAGCATCCCCAATTACATTTCCTTCAAATTTTGGTGGATTATCAATTTGCAATGCATAGCCTCCGACTAAAATTGGAATTTTACTTTTTTCTCTGATTCTCTTTGCCAATCTTTGTCCAGCTAATACATTATCTTGTATAGTAATTGAAATTAAAACTATGTCTGGTTTTTTCATGTCTATGAACTCAATAATTGATTCAGTTGGAATTGATGTGCCCATATTGAAAACTTTGAATCCCTTGATTGTTAGATAAGTTTCAAGCACATCACAGCCTATATGATGTTCTTCTCCAACTGGTACACAGAGCATTATTTTCTTTTTATTTCCAGTACCTGAAACTTGCTCCATGATGATTTTTACTAGTGTTTGGGCAACATTACTTGCTACATGCTCTGTTGCAATTGGTAATTTCCCACTATCCCAATCTTCTCCTATTTTCGACATCACTGGTCTTAAAATTCTATCAAAGAAATCTGCTATGTTAAATATTTCAACGTAATTTTTGTAAATTTTAATACATTCTTCTATATTTCCGTCTGTCAATTTTTTAAATAATTGTTGTTTTGATTTTTTTGTTGCATCTTCTCTTTTTTGAATGTCTTCAGGATTATATGATGCTAGAACTGATAAAATTTTTGCATTATTTCTAAATTCTAATGGTATGTCATCCTTTACTACTTCTGATGCTTTTCCTAAATATTTGACAATCTCTTGTTTGGATGTACTTTTTTTAGAATCCCAGACACTTTTTACTAAATACAAATATTGATCGGATTTGACTTTTTTAGCCCTTATGTAGACCATTGATTTTTTATCCTTTTAAGATATTTAACTAATGGTAATCATTTGTACTAGTGCCAATTTTTTTTAACAATGTGATTTCTTAGCACTAGTCCAAAAACTTCTCGTCGGTTAAATATCATAAATCAAATTTTTCTATTATGGCAGGTACAGAAGAACAAGAATGGGCTAACCTTCTTGCTGAAATCTTTGACAAACTTACACAGAAACACGCCTCAATCACTTATCATTTTGATAATCTTGAGATGGCTGGTAAGATTATGAAAGACAAGCAAGTTGTCCCAACAGGTACAGTTTCCCTTACCGGTAAACTAACCATTACAGCAACAAAATAGGTGTGGATGACAATGAAAAACTTTGATCTTCCCGCTAATTTTTTATCTTATCTTGATACCGGAAAATTAAGCATAACTTGCAATGATTCCCCTACAATGAATTTTCATGTTGACGGTAGTACAAAAATAATTGATATAATTGATATTCCAATTGAAATTACAAAAATGCCTGGTTTCTTAAAACAACTTTCTGAAGCTAAAGAACTTGCAAAAGATTTGGCACAGAAAAAAACTACTATTGAGGTTAGATTACGTGGTGATACTGTGTTGAAACTTGGCGAAAAAGCAAATCCTAAACTTGCAAAAATCATTACCCTTAGTAGTAATATAGAAATCACCGATTTACGCAAGTTAAAGAAATTGAGTGATGAATTTTAACAATGTCTGACACAGTTTCTCAAAACAGCCCATATGATATTTTGGTAACTGGTTCAAGTGGTTTTATTGGCAAAAAACTTTTGAAAAAATTAACTGATTCTGGATTTACAGTTACTGCAATGTCTCGATCAAAATACCCTGACACTGAAAATGTTAAACGTGTTCAAGCCGATGCATTTGATGTTAACTCTTTAATTGCTGCTACCGAAGGCATTGAAACTGCATATTATTTGCTTCATTCAATGGAAGGTTCAAAAAAAGATTGGGCTGAATTTGCAAATAGAGAAAAACAACAGGCTCAAAATTTCTTAAAGGCTGCTACTGATTCTGGTGTAAAGCGAATTATCTATCTAGGCGGTTTGGTTAACGAAGGTTTAGAATTATCAAAACATATGAAAAGTAGACATGATGTAGGGAAAATTTTGGCAAGTGGAACTATTCCTGTGACTGAAATTAGAGCATCAGTTATTGTAGGTGCTGAAGGTGGCTCTTATGCTATGCTTAGATATCTTGTTGAAAGATTACCTCTAATGGTTTGTCCAAAATGGGTTAAATCTCAAACACAACCAATTGCAGTTGATAACGTTGTTGAATATCTGATAGGTTCAATGAAAAATCCTGAAACTACGGGAAAAATTCTAGAGATTGGTGGACCTGATGTAATGACATATGAACAATTGATGAGATTGTATTCTTCAATTCTTAATCGAAACTTGAATGTAATTCAAATTCCATTTTTAACTCCTAGACTTTCTTCGTATTGGATTGATTTAGTTACTCCAGTTAAAGCTTCTTTGGCAAGACCTCTAGTTGATAGTCTGGTACATGATTCTGTAGTAAAAGATGACTCTGCACAAAAATTAATTCCTGTCCAATTAGCACATATGACTCAAGCAATTCAAATTGCTAGAGAAGAGGCTAAAACTTTCAATTCTATTTCTAAATCTGAAGGAGAAAAGACTTCATACAAAATGAATCAAAAAATTCTGTTAATTACTTTGTGTGCCATGGCTTTCATTGGCACAACTTACTATTGGTTGGATGATAGAAATGATGTTTGGCAAATTCCTTGGTTAATTGGTTCCGTAATTTGGTACGCTGCCATTTTGTTTGCTATTTCATTTGTAAAACAGAAAGCCAGATTAGGTTATTTGATAGGTGGAATACTTGCTTGGGTGACTCTGGCATTTTGGTTATTTGATAACTTTTATGTCGTATTTGAACTCTCATTGGTTGCATCTGAGCCTAGTTTGGAAATTACTATCAGAAATTTCATTGGTGCTGCAATTGCTGGATTGGCAATATTTTCCTCACACAATGTATTTCATAAAGTGAGGGTTTATCAAGTTAGGGGAAAACCTGTATCTGAATCTGCTTCAGCTGAAGTACCTGAAGGTGCTAGACCTGTATACAACACTGACTTTTCTTAATTGATAAATTAATTTTATTTTTTTGTTTTATCGATTTCCAATATTTTAAAAATATTTCCTTGTTCTGGATTTGAATATAGTAAAAAATATGTTTGTCCTGCTAGGTATGTTTTGTTAAACCTGTATACTATTGGGTGAATTTCTGCAAGTATTTTTCCGATTGTTATTTTTTCATTTTTATAATCTGTTAATAAATCAAAAAACTTTTCTTTTTCTAAATCTGAAAATTCTTTGGAAAAAAATCCAAAACAATGCATCAATACATTACTATGTGTTTTTATTGTTGGCTTTGATTGTAAAGCTAATTTTAGATTATTTTCATAATCAATCATTATTTCTGATAATTTTCTTTTTTTATTACTGGCAACAATTCTACCTAATACTCGTAATTCCTCTTGATTGTGTGCCATTATCAAATATTTGTTCATGGCCTGAAATGTAACTAATTCTTTTATTTTTTTACTACTTTTTACTTCTAAGAATCTTTCATTGACAAACTGTTTAACCTCTTTTTCAGTTAATTCATTATGATAATCTTGCATAGTTCTCCCTTTTTGATGATCTTGAATAATTATTTTTCAATACCCTGAGAATTCATTTTGATTTGCATATAAACAAGAATTGTCTAAAATTTAGTTAGCACTATATTTTTTCATAATTTCAAAATATTTTAGCACTAGAATTTAATTTAGCACCATTTTAAATACAATTAACTCGTTTGCTCAATAATGAAAACCGTGTTAACTGCAATTTCTACAATTGCTGTACTCCTGCTTGTTGGTTCAAGTGTATCATCAGTTTACGCTGATGTTCCAGCTTGGGTTAAGAACAATGCAGGCTGGTGGGCAGAAGGAACGATTGATGACGATTCATTTGTTCAAGGAATTCAATTCTTGATCAAAGAAGGAATCATGAGTATTACACAAGTACAAGAATCCAAAAAATCTGTATCCTCTGCATCTTCAAGCGATGACCCTGTTATTGCTTCACTAGAGGCTGAACTTGAAAAATGTTCAGAAATAGTAAAAGCATACAAAAGACTTGATTGTGAAAAACCAATTAAACAAGAGATTTTAGTTCATACCTACAAAACAGGTGCTGAGCACTTTGATCTAGGACCAATTACATATCATTGGTTTGGTGTAGGTTCTGAAGGAAATGAATTTGAAATCACTCCAACTGGACAACCAATATTGTCAGTCCGCATGCTTGCAGAAAATACTAGTTCTGAAATTACAGCAATAAACTGTACTAGTCCAGCTATTTGTAACTACGATGTTTGGGATGGCTCAAAGGCATTCAAATATTCTGGAATGGATTTCACTAGTGGACAAATCGTAATGAACCCTGGTGATGCAAGAGAATTCAATATCTTATTTGGTCCAAATATTGGATATGGTGGAACTGAATTTGAGTATGATTCTTCAAAGAGTTATACCTTTAGAATCAATGAACCATTTGGTAGTTTTGATGTTCACCTAGACCTGGAATAACTTCCTTTTTCTATTTTTATTTTTATTCTTTTAGTTAGCACTATTGATCACTAGTTCTAGTTTTTATATAATTAAAACCAAATAATTTTTTTATGAACCTACTTGTCTTGATTCTTCCTTTACTGATTTTTATAATTCCTGTTGCATTTGCAGAACCTTCCAATATTGGTACAATTTATTGGAAACAAGAAATTATCTCTTCAAATTCTTTTGTAGATATCTATGTTCACGATAATGACATGAACAAAAAGGAATATCCAAATTTTGCTGATAAATTTACAATATCTGTTTGGTCTGACTCTTCACCTGATGGGCTTGAAATACAAGTTGTGGAAACTGGAGTTTATAGTGGAATTTTCAAAGGACGTGTTTTTGTTGCTGATTCAGGAGATACTGCAAAGAATCGTCTAGTTTCAATGCCTGGTGACACTGTTTATGCAAAGTATGTGGATTTCACTATGCCTGATGGTTCTACATCTAACATTTTTTCAGCAGCAATTGTTAAAATCTCTGGTCAAAACATGACTCCACTTCTTGATAAAATAGATCCCAAGTATCGTATGTCAAAATCTGTTGAAAAAGTCCCTGTTTGGATTAAAAACAACGCAGGATGGTGGGCTGACGGCTCTATCGATGATTCATCATTTGTTCAAGGAATTCAATTTTTAATAAAAGAAAAAATCATTGAAGTTGATACTTCTACTCTTTCCCAAAAGAGTGATAAAATTCCTACATGGGTCAAAAACAACGCAGGATGGTGGGCTGATGGCCAAATTACTGAATCTGATTTTCTGAGTGGAATTAACCACCTTGTAAAATCTGGTATTATATCCGTAGGTGATAATTCTGTAAAATCTGTATCTGATTCAATTGTATCTGAATGTCAATCCATTAAATCTAATTACAAAAGACTCAATTGTGAAAAAGAAATTAAACAAAATCTTGAATTTACTGAATTCAAAAAATCTTCTGATAGATATGATGTTGGATCTATAACTTACTACTATCCTGGGATTGGAAATTTTGGAAATGAATTTGAAATAAGTTCTTCTGGTCAGGCTATGCTTCGTTTAAGAATTATGGCTGAAAATAACTCTAATGAAGTTATTTCACTGAAATGTACTGGACCTTCAATTTGTAACTATGATGTTTGGGATGGCTCTAAAGCATTCAAGTATGCTGGAATGGACTTTATATCTGGTCAAATTCCAATTAGTCCTGGAACATCATTTATTTTCAATATGATGTTTGGACCAAATATTGGTTATGGTGGAAATCAATTCATATATGATTCCTCTAAAAATTATAATTTTAGGGTCAATGAAAGTTTTGGATCTATTGAAATACCATTAAAAATTGAATAGCTTTTTTTAAAATTAATCGTATACCATCAAGTCTTTTTCTTCTAATAGACTGTGAATTTGGTGGACTGAACGATGAATTTCTTTTTCTAATTTAGCTCCAACACAAACTAGTTTTCCTGATGCAAAAATCAAGATGACTGTTTTTGGGTCAAGCATTCTGTGAATCAAACCTGGGAATTGTTCTGGTTCGTACATGCTTCTTGGCAATGTTCTTGCTGCTTGTTCCAAGTTGACTTTGCCGCCCAAGTTAATTGAAGAAACAATATTTTGAATTGAAACTACGGCATCTTTTTTAATTTTAATTTTACCTTTTCTTAAAATTTTTACTACATTGGATACTGCTGTTTCTGCTAATTCTTGTGATTTTGCACCTGTACAAACCATTTTGCCTGAACTAAATAACAAAGTAGCTGTTTTTGGATTTTTAAGTCTAAACACTGCTCCTGGGAATTGCTCAGGATGGTATTCTACATCTGGGAATTTTTTTGTAATATCGACAAGGTCTAATTTTTGATCAATTGTAGCAGAAGCTACTACGTTTACAATTGCAATGACTGGTTTTGTTTGTGGCATCCTATCTCATTCTACCTTTCAATACTCTGATCTAATCTCAGTCCTTTGTATCTATTTCTTATTGTTACTTCAGTTACATTTGCAGCTTCAGCTATGTCTCTTTGAGTTCTATCTTCTCCATTTTTAACGCATGACAGGTATAATGCTGCTGCTGCAAGTCCCATTGGATCTTTGCCAGCAGATTCTTCATGTTCTTGTGCTTCTCTTAAAACTTTAATTCCATAACGTTTTGTTTTTTCAGAAATTTGTAATTTACTTGCAATTTTTGCAACACATTGTGTTGGATCAACTACCGGCATTTTTAATTCTAATTCTCTGTGTAATAATCTGTAACATCTTGCAATATCTTTTTTCTTAATGTTACCTGCATCTGCAACATCTTTCAATGTTCTTGGTGTTTCTGTATCTCTACAAGCTGCATATAATGCAGATGCAATTAATGCAGAAATTGAACGACCTTTGACTAATCCTTTCTCTAATGCTTTTCTGTAAATGTAAGCTGCTTTTTCGATAACTGAATCTGAAAGTGAAAGTTTATCTTTTAATGTTGCAAGTTCACTTAATGCTTGTCTCAAATTTTTATCTGATGATGCATTAACTTTACTTCTACTATCCCAAGTTCTAAGACGTTCAATTGTACTTTTCATTGAAGTTGATAATGGTTTTCCAGATGCGTCTT
>CALCPD010000007.1 GCA_937897875.1 uncultured Nitrosopumilaceae archaeon | reverse complement strand
TGTTGTTATCCATGGTCCACATGGTGCAAATGAATCAAATCCTTTTCCTCTAGTAAACTGTTTATCTTTATTTTGAATGTCTCTTGCAGAAACATCATTGAAAATCATATAACCAAAAATCATTTCTGATGCATTCTCTACACTAACATTCTTACAATCTTTTCCAATTACTAATGCCAATTCAATTTCATAATCTAACTGTGTAACAAAATCTGGACATACGATATCTGATTTTGTATGATTTAGTGCTGTTCTTGGTTTCATTACTAATGCTGGGTCATCAGGTGCTTGCAATCCTTGTTCTTTAGCGTGATCTGTATAATTGAATGCTAAACAGATTATTTTATTTGGATTTGGAATGGGTGCCAATATTTTATACTTTGAAATATCTTCCCTGTAGTCTAATTCATGTGTTTTATTTTTTATTTCATTATACCATCCATCAAACAAAAAATCTTTGATATTGATAGGGATTGGTACGCCTGTTAATTCTGTTATTTCACTTTTTATAGCTATTTTGTTGTCTTTAAGAAAACCATATGTTTCACTAGTTCCATCTGTTACTCTAACTATTCTCATATTTCATCACTTATGTGTAAAAATTGCTTGATTTTGTGAATCTTTTCTACAATATCCAAATCTAATAAATTGTATTTCTTCTCCTTCTTTTAATTGTAAGTAATGTGGTTCACAGTATACATTCATTTCTTCTAAACTATCTTCATTAAATTTTTCATCAATAAATAATATTTTTGGAATAATAATTTTAATTTGATGTGCTGTTTTTTGTGAAACCCACTGTATTTTTGAAACTCCCTTGATGTCTCCATCTTTAACATATTCTCCTTCCATTTCTTCTCCTTGCTTTGTAATCAAAATATTTCCTAATCCTAAAAGTCTAATTTGTTCGCCCTCTTTGATATTTTGTGCATCTTCTCCAGAAATATAGAAATTTCCATCAACATCAATTTTTCGTTTACCCATATCATTTATTGGATGATTTGAAATTTCCACAGCTGTAATTGATAAATTTTTTACTGAAAGTTTTTTTGGATTACTAACCATATACAATCTGATACTATTTTCATCCACAAATTTTCTATTAAATGCTTCAAGAGAATCAAATGGTGCAAGAGTATTTGCTTTGGTTAAACCCAATGACATGATGAATTTTCTTATTGCTTCTGGTTTGATTCCTCTTTTCTTTAATGCCTCTAAAGTTGGTAATCTAGGATCATCATACCATGAAACTTTACGATCTTCAATTAATGGTTTGATGATTCTTTTTGAAATTGGCATTCCTTTGAATTCTAATCTTGAGAAAAATCCTTGTTGTGGTTTTCTCATATTTAGTGAATCGAGAATTGCTTCGGTCAACTCTTCTCTTAATTCAAATTCTTTTGAACGAAAAGCATGCGTAATTCCATCAATACTATCCTCAATTGCAACAGCAAAATCATAACTTGGCCAAATTCTATATTTTTCACCTACTGTGTAGTGTTTTCCTTCTATTATTCTAAATAATACTGGATCTCGCATTACTGCATTGTCTGCTTTCATATCTCCACGGAATCTAACAACTGCTTCCCCTGGTTTGAATTTAGTTTCCATTTTCCCCCAATTACTGATATTTTTATCCACATCCTCTTTACTACATTTGCATGATTTTCTCTCTCGTCTATTTTTGCTAATTTCATCTCTTTTACATTTACAAACGTAGGCTTTTTCAGAATTAATTAATTCCATTCCTTTTTCATAAAATACTTCCATGTCATCTGAAGTACTTTTCACTATGTCAAATTCTATTCCTAACCATTCTAATCCAACTTTAATTGCTGCATGATATTCCATTCTTTCAGCTTCAGGATTTGTATCATCCATTCTTAGAATGAATTTTCCTCCATACATTTTTGCATATTCGGAATTAATGATAGCAGCTTTTGCATGTCCTATATGCGGATAGCCATTTGGTTCTGGTGGAAATCTAGTAATTACATTTCCTTGTTGAGCATTTTTTAATTCCGGTAAGCCTTCTCTTTCTTTTATTTTTTCTTTAGGTGCTAAAATCTCTGGAAAGTTTTCATCAATTTCTTTTTTTTGCTCATCAATTGATAATTTATTTACACTTGATACAATTTCAGATATTTCAATTGAAATTTCTTTTACTTTGGTTCTAAATTCTGGTTTAGTCCCAAGGATTTTTCCTAAAATTATTTTATCTCGAGTTTCCCCTTCATGCTCAAATGCATTTTGAAGAGTCATTTTTCTAATTTCTTTTTTAATCTCTTCTTCCATGATGGTTTCCTCAATTGTAACTATACACTTCGCTTAACTACGAAATCCAATAATGCTGTTAATTCTATTTTGGCAGTTCCTTTGTATTTTATTAGTGATTTTTCAGATTTTTCAGCATATTTTAGAGCCTGATTTCTGACCTTTTCCTCGATACCTAAGGAACGAATTACTTCAACAGCCTTGTTCAGATCCTTCTTTGAAATTTTACTATTACCAAATGCTTTTAGAATTGTTTTTTTCTCGTTACCTTTTGCTAATTTTATTGCCATTAAAATTGGGAGTGATTTTTTACCTTCTCTTAAATCATTTCCTACTGGTTTCTTTGTAACTTTAGGATCTCCCATAACTCCTATCAAATCATCTGTAATTTGAAATGCGATTCCTAAATTTCTTCCAAAATCTGAAAGATTTGAAATATCTTTAGGTTTGTTTGTTGCACAAATTGCTCCCATTGCACATGACACATCAAATAATGCTGCTGTTTTTTTACCTATCATTGTAATGTATTCTGCTTCTGTTGGAATTCTTTTTTCATCTGCCATTTTAATATCTAATAGTTGACCTTCACAAACATCTACACAAGCTTTTGCAAGTCTGGATATTAGATGTGTATTTGCATTTGGTGATAATTTTGATTCTGAAATGATTTGAAATGCTTTTGAAAATAATACATCTCCTGCTAAAATTGCAATTGGCATACCAAATTTTTTATGTACTGTTGGAACCCCATGACGCATTTCATCATTATCCATAATATCATCATGTACTAGAGTAAAGTTATGTACCATTTCTACTGCACTTGCAGCAATCATTGCAGTTGATGATTTGCCCCCTAAAATTTGGCAACTTCTAATTACCATGTATGGTCTAAGTCTTTTTCCACCATTAACAATAAGATGTCCTGCTGCATCATAGAGTTTTTTTGGATTTCCCTTTAATTTTGAATTAAGATATTTGTTTACAATTTTTGCATTATTTTCAATTTGCTTAGTTTTTTTCATTTACTAATCTCCATTTTTCTGTTGGAATATGGGTTTTAATTGCTTCTTGTAATCCTTCATGCACTTCACTATTCATCCATGAAGTTAAGATATTTTCATGTTTTTTGAGCATAGATTGATCCGATTTTTCAAGTAATTCAAGTGCAATTAGCATCCATGGACAATAAATTTGAGGATTTATTTTAATTTCAGCAATTAGTTCTTTTGCTGAAATCCATTTTATTTCATCAATTTCTCCTTCTATTTCTTTTAACTCTGTATTTTTATCAATCACTCCAACTAGTGTACCACAAACTTCATTTTCAGATCCTACATCTTTGTATGGTACATGATATTCAAATTTATGAAAATAATCTAATTTTCCTGAAATTCCTAATTCTTCAGGCATTCTTCTTTCCCCTGATGAAACATATCCTTCTGATTCTCTTGGATGACTTGCAAATGTTCCATCCCAATCTCCTGGCCATAGCATTTTTTCTTTTGCTCTTTTTGTTAACACTAATCTTCCATCAATATCGAATAATAATGCAGTAAATGCTCTATGTAATTTTCCATTTGGCAAATGACATTTTACTTTTTCTTCTGTTCCAATTGGATTATCGTTTTCATCCACTAAAATTACAAATTCTTCAGGCATTTCTTTTTCCTCTAAACACGGTTCCTTTAAACTCTCTATTTTTAACCGCTGCTACAATTCTTTCTGGTTTTTTACCATTAACAAAAAATACATTCATACCCATTTTGGAAATTTTAATTGCTTCTTCTACTTTTCTTGTCATTCCTCCTGTTACGTCCATCTTATTTTCTGACATTAATGGGATGTTTCCTTTTAATTCTGAAATCAATTTTTTTGATTTGAAATCTGAATAAAGTCCATCTTCATTTAATGCAAAAATACACAATCTTGGTTTTAGTACTTTTGCAAAATGAGTCATTATTTTATCTCCTGATAGAATGTATGTTTTATTTTGACCAAACCATAATGCATCTCCATATGTTATTGGAATTAAGCCTGATTTTGCTATTTTTTCAACTTCTTTAATTTTATTTAAAATTGGTTTATTACCTGACATAAAATCAGCTGGAGGTAAAGCATATGGATTTAATTTATTTTTTAATAGTGAATCTAAAATAATTTTATTTAATTCAATCATTGAATTTTTAATAATTGAAACTCCTCTAATGTCGTATTTTCTTTCTTTTGTGTGCATGTCATATTTTACAGACCAATAATGTCCATATGACCCACCACCATGAACGATGATTATTGGCTCTTTAATTTTTTTCAAACTTTTTGATAAACTATCAATTGTTTTTCTTCTTGCTGATAATGGTTTTTCTTTATTTGTGATAATTGATCCACCTAATTTTATTAGAATCATGTTGTACCAAACTAACTAGTCAATTAAAAAGTATTTAGTCCTTTGAAATCAATTTTTGTTGAAAAACATTCGTAATTATTATCTTTGAATTTTTTTAGTATGTTTTGTAAATTTGATTCGTTTGTTAATGCAAAAATACATCCTCCACCTCCTGAACCCGTTATTTTTGCTCCAAAAGATGATTCTTGTCCTATTCTTATCATCTTTGTTAATTCTTTATTTGAAATTCCTATATTTTCTAAATATTTTTGATTTTGATTCATTTTTTGTCCTATTTCTTGTATTTTATTTTCTTTAACTAATTTTAAAACATCTTCTACTAATTTTGATTCTAAATCTGATAATCTTGAAAATTCTTCTGTATTTTTATTTTCAAATTCTTTAACTTTGGAAACCATTGATTGTGTTGAATGTTCTATGTTTGAATTTATGATAACTAATTGGAAATTAGGCTCATATTCAATTTTTTTAAACCCCTTATTCTTGTCATATTCCATTATTCCTCCATATGTACAAACAGTACAATCTGCACCTGATGTATTTTCAAAAATTGTTCTTTCAGCTTCTATTGCAAGTTTCAATACTTCTTCTCTAGATATATTTCCAAATAATTTGAAAATTGCTGCAGCACCTGCTACACAACATGCTGATGATGAACCTAGTCCTGCACCTAACGGTATTTCTGAATCAATCTGAATATGTATTCCTGTATCTTTGTTTTCTACTGCTTTGTTTGCTAAATAATAAAATGGTTTTAGCGGTGAATTAATTTCTGAAATTGGTTTATCTGGTTCTATCTCTAATTTTCCTATTTTAGAATTTATAGAAATTTTCCTTTCACTGGTTTTTTCTGCAGTAACTGTAACTCTTTTGTTAATAGAACATAAAATTGCTTTAACTCCATATACTACAAAATGTTCTCCAAAAAGAATAACTTTTCCTGGAGCTGATGCTATAGATTTCAATTAAATGCTAGATGAGTTTATTCTATTTCCTCTTCGGTATGCTTTGCTTCAAAGTCTTCAATTTCTTTTTTCATTGATTCATTTTCTTTTAATTCTCCCTTTTCGATGAGAATTTGACGAACTAGTAACCAGTACATTGTTGCTAATGCTCTTCTTCCTCTGTTATTTGCTGGAATTATGATGTCTAACTTTGATGTAATATTTTCTGTATTTGAAAGACCGATAACTGGAATTCCTGCATTAGTTGCTTCAATTAATGCTTGCTCATCTACTTCAGGATCTGAAATAAAAACTATCTTTGGTTCAATGTAATATGGTAATGATGGATTTGTTAAAGTTCCTGGCATGAATCTTCCAAGATGATGTTTAGCTCCTGTCATTTCACAGAATTGCTCAATTGGAATTCCTGCATATTGTCTACCTGAACATACTATGATGTTTTCTGCACCTACTCTATTGATAAATTTGGCAGATGTCATGATTTTTTCTAATGTCATATCTCCGTCTAACATGTAAAGTCCTTCATCGGTTGTTTTTGTGATAAATGATTTCATGAATTTTGTCTTGACATTGGTTCCTACTCTTAGTCCTGATCTCTCTATTAACTTCTTAATGTCTATTGCTTCAGTTTGTTCACTCATGACGATTTTAAATCTCCGCCATGCCACATATAAAATCATGCCCTGATAAACGTAATAATTCGTTTAATTTCGCTACTCTTTCACCTCCTACCACGCCTACTTTGAGCATTTTTGACTTTGTTGCTATACCTATGTGTGAAATCTGAGAATCTGTTGATTCTCCAGATCTATGTGATGTAATTAATTTAATATTATTTTGATTTGCAACATCTGCAAATTCAAGAGCATCAAATAGGCTACCTGCTTGATTAACTTTCAAAATTGCTGCATTACATGCTTTTACGTCGATTGCTTTTGTAAGGATATCTTTGCTTGTAACAGTCAAATCATCTCCAGTTACCAATGTATTTGGGAATTTTGCAGTTAATTCTGCCATGTCCTCAAATGCTTCTTCATGAACTGCATCTTCGGCATAAATCAATTTGAATTTATCAATAATATTTGCAGCAAAATCAATTTGTTCCCCTGTTGAATTTTCAAATCCAGATCTATCGTATAGATACTTTCCTTTTTCTTCATTCCATTGTGTTGATGATGCAAAATCCACTCCCAATGAAACTTCTTTACCTAATGTAAATCCTAAATTTTCACAAGCTTTTGCTGAAACTTCTAATGCTTTTTGATTTTCTAATTTTGGAGCCCATCCGCCTTCATCTCCTCTTCCGTTTGTAAAGTTAGGGTCTTCTTTTTCTAAAACTTTACGTAATTCTTTATGAACTGCTAAATTTGTTTCAATTGCATCTTCAATAGTTTTTGAACCTGTTGCACAAATTAAAATTTCTTGAATATCTGGAGTTCCAGGTCCTGCATGTGCACCACCACCTAAAATATTTCCTAATGGAAATGGACATTTAACATCTGAATCTTGTGATAATGTTTTGAACAATGGTTGTTCTAATGATCTTGATGCTGATTCCATTGAAGCAATTGTTACTGCAAATGCAAGTGCTCCCCCAATCACTGAATAATTATTAGTATTGTCTAAGCTTTTCAAAGTACTATGAATTGTTTTCAAATCCGATGAATCTAACCCAATAAATTTTTGAGAATTCTGTGTTAATATTTTAAGACTTTCTTCTGGACCTCCATTTGGAAAACTAGTTGCTTCATACTTACCTACACTTGCACCTGATGGTGCACAAACTCTTCCTAGAAATTTATTATCTGATTTTACATCGACTTCAATTGTTTTACTACCTCTACTATTGAATAATACACGTCCTTCAATTGAAGTAATTTTAGACAAATTAATCTAATTCAGCTTGAACTTCTTGTTTTCTTTTCTGAATTGATTCATAGAATGGAATTACTTGTTGAATTGTTTCAACAGTAGTCAAAAGCATTCTTCTACAACAATACCTGTTAATTTGTAATTCATTTAGAACTTTCTCAGGATCTTCACCTGCTTTTAGTTTAGTTTGATAATCATCAAATTTATCTGCAATCAAGTTTCCACATGTAAAACATCTAACAGGAATTAACACGTTCAAAAAAGTCGTCAAGGATTATAAAAACCATACATGGATCTTTTGTTGCGGATGTCGCCCAGCCTGGCCAAAGGCGCTAGCTTGAGGGGCTAGTCTCTTAGGAGTACGTGGGTTCAAATCCCATCATCCGCACCATTTTTTTAAAATTATTTTTCTAGTTTTTCTAATGCTTTAATTAATTCAGTTCGTCTTTTTTCTTCTGTAATTGCAGATCTAACATCATCTACTAAAATTCTATTCACATCAATTTTTCGTCTTGCTTCTTTTACAACTTTATCATATAATGAGAAAGTATAGAGCTGAAGATACAGTCCTTCCATAATTTCAAAAAATCTTACTGCTTCATCAATATTACCAGTCCTCATTTCATCAAAGACACGTCTTTTCAATTCTCCTACACAATCTAATAATCCTAAAACATATGATTCTGGCATCACTGCTAATTTTTTATCTGATGGGATATCTTTTTTTTCAACAACTGCAATTAGACATGCGGCTTCAACAAATTCTTGTTCTGGTGTAATGAGGTACCTTCTTAATTGTCCTGTTGCTTTTTTCTTGTATTTTTTTAATAATATCTCAGCTTGTTTTAAATTATTTTTTGCTACTGTTAATTCTCCCTTGTGAACTGCAATGATTGCTTTACTACATAGAATAATTATTTCTCTTGTATTTTTTAACAAAAATTCCCTTGAATCTTGGGTAACTGCTAAAGATTTTGTTATTTTATTTAATGATGGTTTTACATTTTTTAATGTCATGTTTGACATCATTCTAAAACTAGGATAAAGCCGTTTGCTAAACTCTTATTTTGGTAATCATTTTGATGTACAGTATGGAAATAACTGTAGATCAAATGTATCAAATTGAAAATAAAGGTCATGATATGGGTTTTTTAAAAAAGTTCATGATGGAAAATGCTGGAGCTGCAGCAGTTAGACGTTTACTTACGAAATTCGATAATATAAAATCAAAAAATATCTTAATTTTTGTAGGCTTGGGAAATAATGGTGGTGATGGTTTGGTGATGGCTAGACATTTAGCTGGATATGGTTCAAACGTTACTGTTATGCTTCTTGGTGATCCTGAAAAAATTAAAACTGAAGAAAGTAATTGGAATTGGTCTATTTTACAAAAAATGCCTTCGATAACTCTAGTGTCTGGAAATTCTTTAGACTTTGATTTCAAACCTGATATAATTATAGATGGAATTTTGGGAACTGGAATTTCTGGTGACATTAGAGAGCCATATGCCTCTGCAATTAATTATATCAATTCAATTGATTG
>CALCPD010000006.1 GCA_937897875.1 uncultured Nitrosopumilaceae archaeon | reverse complement strand
ATAAGCTATTTCAAATTTTTGTAAAAAAAGCCTTTTTTTTGATAAAATTATGCCATATTGATCGTTCTTTTGATACTTTATTGGATGTGATTTTCCATATTCTCTTTACTTTTTCCCAAATCTTATTACAAAAGTGAATTAATTGAATTTTATGACTGAATCTTCTGTATTATCTGAAATTAATCCTTCTGAATGGTTATCATTGAATCAATTTGTACAAGAATTAAAAGAAATTAATTCTCAATGTATTTCAGTTTACTATCCCTATGGTAAGGGCAAAGACACCATTCAATTATTGCAAGAAACAACTCGTTCAGAATCATTAAAGAAAATCGAACAGAAAATAGAACAGAAAATATTGGAACTTAAAAAGAACCCTGTTTCTGTTGGAAAATTTACTAAAACATTATGTGTATTTGGTTGGGTCAAAAATGAGAAAATTCACATCAAAGTAATTGGAACTTCTAAAAAATTACCATATGTATACATGGTAAATAAAAAACCATATGTAAAACCTTTTTCTGATATTTTAAAAACAAATTATGATGTTTTACTAATAACTGTTGATCAAAAAACTGCACGGATACAAAAATTCCATGGCAATCAAATTACTCAAGAATCCAAATTGAGAATTGATTTACAAGGTAGACACAAAAAAGGAGGACAAAGCCAAGGTCGATTTTTACGTGCAAGACAAACAAAAATTCATGTATTTTTCAAAAAAGTTGCAAACAAAGTTAGATTGATGGATGTTAATAGTGAGTTAATACTTTTGGGCGGAAACGGTCCTGGCAAAACAGAATTTTATGACGAATTAAATTCTGATTTATCTTCTAAATGTAGATTTGTTGAAGGTCTATCCTTCACTACTGCAAAAAATGATATTCATAAAATATTGATTCATCATTTGTATGAATATAGAAAAAAACACATGAAAGAATTAATTCAAAAATATGAAAAATTAGTAAAAGATGGATTAACCGCCAAGAGAAATAATGTTATTTATCGTGCCTTAGAAAGAGGTAGTGTCGAAACATTAATTGTTTCTGCAAACTATCATACCAATTCTCAATTTAAAAATATCCTGAAAATGTTGGAAATTGCCAAAAAGACCTCATGTAAAATTGAATTTGCTACATCTCCACAAATAATTAAAAAACTTGAATTAGATGATTCTGTTTTAGCAATTTTAAGATATCAAATAAAATAATATTTGTTGTATGCTTCATTTAGAATTTTATGAATTGAAAATTCTTTCTCGTATGTCTGGGATGTGCTTGTAAATTATGTCTCTAACTCTCATCTGATCTTCGTTTGTTGGAGGTTTATCTTGTGCACTGAGTATTGCTCCGCTCATTCCTAATGCCATTCCCATTACTATTCCATAGACAAATTCTTGAGCATTTTCCACTTTTAAGGTCTCTTTATTTTGTTTAATTTCCTCCATGTAGCCTGGAATTGTGGCTATTGCACCATTAATTGTTTGTAAAATTATTGCTTCTAATGGATCTTCGCTCATAAGCATTTTTGGAAACCATTCTTAATAAATTTGCATATTTCTTTTTGTTTTTTAAAAACAATACTTATGAGAATCTAAATTCATGCTAATTGAATGGGGTTTAAAATGAAAAATGATGGTAAAAAAGATGGACGAAAGCAAAAAGGCCAAAAAAAAGCAGAACAACAACAACGAGTTAAACGCTATAAAAAGAAACAGCAGGATAAGAAACATGGACCAAAACCAAAAAAATACTAGATTGTTAATTTTAGTCAGATTTATCCGCTAAGATATTTAATTGAGGCTTTCTGAATGTAGGCATGTTTTCCTTTTTTACTGCAAAACAAGCAAATGAAGCATTACCTAATGTAATTAAAAAATTTGAATATGCTTTGGCTAAAAAAAGTGATATTACAAAAATAGAAAAAGAATTACAAATGATTCTTTCAACTACTGACTCATTTGAAAAATATATGGAATTAAAAAAACAATTGAATTCTGCAATTACTAAATTTTATGAATCTGTTGAAATTTTAGAAAATACTGGTGTGATGATTAAAAGTATAGAGCAAGGATTGCTTGATTTTCCTTCTAAAAGATTTGATGAAGAAGTGTGTCTTTGTTGGAAACATGGTGAAACTGAAATTAAATTTTGGCATGCCAAAGATTCTGGGTTTATGGGAAGAAAACCTATCGAAGTTAGTGATGAAACTTTAATCTGACATTCTTTTTTTATCTCT
This sequence comes from uncultured Nitrosopumilaceae archaeon, assembly GCA_937897875.1. GTDB lineage: Archaea > Thermoproteota > Nitrososphaeria > Nitrososphaerales > Nitrosopumilaceae > Nitrosopumilus. The sequence goes on along the minus strand of CALCPD010000006.1, from coordinate 40,902 downwards.
GCAGACACCGCAAAGATATGTTTTTTTAAATTTCTCTATTTCTATATTGTATTCTTCTGTTTCAAAATATTTCCCACCTGTCTTCATTCCTCCTGGAACTTTTTTATTACAATTAACACATTGTAATTCTAAATTAAATTTAATAATTTCCTCATTTTCTTCAATTTTCCCAAATCTCATGACTATGATTTTAGATTATTTTCATATAAAATTTGATTAAAATCAAAACTAACGAATTTTATAGTAAAAATTAGTATTGTTACTAATGATTTCAGTTTGGCTGCGTGTAATTCGAGTTCGTTTTTTGTTAGCATCTGTAATTGCCGTACTTGTAGGCTTGGCATTAAACTGGTCGCAAAATGGTTCTATAGAATTCTTTGATGCTTTCTTGACATTTGCAGGTGTAATGGCATTACATGCAAGTGTTGATTTGCTTAATGATTACTGGGATTTCAAACGAGGAATTGATACTAAAACTACTAGAACCAAAATGAGTGGCGGAACAGGTGTGTTGCCTGAAGGATTACTCAAACCTTCTTCTGTTTATCGTGCTGGTGTATTTTTCTTAGTACTTGGTGCATTGATTGGTAGTTACTTTGTTATCACATATGGAATTTTAATTGCAATAATTTTGGGTTTTGCAATTCTTTCAATTTATTTTTACTCTACTAAGATTGTCGATTCTGGTTTAGGTGAATTTTTTGTTGCTGTAAAGGGATCAATGATTGTCATTGGAACCTTCTACATTCAATCTGGTGAAGTCAATATTGAATCCATCTTAGCTGGAATTGTCATTGGAACTTTGTCATCATTAGTTTTGTTTATTGCATCATTTCCTGATCATGATGCTGATAAATCAAAAGGTAGAAAAACATTAGTGATTACCGTTGGAAAAGAAAAAGCACGAAAATTATTTTGGATTTTCCCATTATTTGCTTATGGTGTTATTGTGATTGGAGTTGTGTTAAATTATTTACCTGTTTTCACTTTGATTAGTTTGATGAGTTTTCCATTAATTATTAAATCTGGAATTGGCTTGCAAAAAAATTATGACTCTGTTGAAAATTTAGTTCCTTACATGAGTTCAACTTTAAAATTCAGTCGTCTTACTGGAATTTTATTTGTTATTAGTTTCTTAATCCCTCTCTGAGCAGATGTATAGATAGTGTGACAATTCACTTACTAAATTATTTAATTTTGAGAGTTAAAATTATCGGTTAGATGATGTGAGGTGATATTTTCATTAGGGTGTTGGTTCTAAACACATTGGTTTTTCATACTCAGAGCATGCCATCTTTGTACATGCAAAATCTTTGATACCGTCTGTATTTGTCATAATCGTACATGTGTTACATCCGTCATACCACACCAAACAGCTTTGAAGTCCAATATCAGGCAGGGTGGATTTTGAATTCTCTACTTGTATCACATTACTTAGTAACATTCCAACAGTAAAGAGAATTAAAAATATGATTACTGGAAATATGATTATTTTTTTTGGATTCATGATTTATCAAGTACGTTGTTCTTGATATGATTTTCTCAGGTTATTTTAGTATCCTATCTATTATCTTTATCATACACCTCTTGAACACAACACGGGTGTTGTTAGGTGAGAGAGTTTCGTCGTTGGGACTCTTCTCATTTATTTTTTAAGATCCTTTGTTGTTTGCAATTATTATTTTTCAACAAGTAAAGTAACAACAATTTCTGTTTGATCATTCTCTAGGTCATCTTCTAATGTGATTTTTTTATCCACCAGTTTGTATTCTTCAATTAAAGAACCATACTCACTAAATCTTCTTACTAGTTTGCTTTTTGGAAGCACAACTACATCACCAGCATTATGATATGTTTCAACTGATTCCCCATTTTTTATTATGATTTTCATAATTTATCTAATAACTTACTCTTCATATTGATTTCTCACTGTGACTTTTAGTTGATTCGTTAAGGTATTCCTACCACAGACATAAATTTAGTAAAAATGTGATTCCTTTATGATTTCAGGATTTGCAACACCTCAAGGAACTGAAACTTTTAAACAAAATTCGAGCGTAAATTCTCTTAATTTTAATGACTTTGAAAATCTCCACCTATCCAATGTTGGAATTGGAACCTATCTTGGTGAACCTGATACTCGTACTGATGAATTAGTAAAAAATGCGGTAAAACAGTCTGTATTATCTGGTGTAAATGTAATTGATACTGCAATTAATTATCGTGCTCAAAAGGCTGAACGTTCTGTTGGTAAAGCAATATCTGAATTAATTGAAGGTGGAAAGATTTCTCGTGATCAGATCTTTGTAAGTAGTAAAAATGGATATGTCACAAATGATGCAGATATTCAAGAAGATTTTATGCAATATGTGATGCGTGAACTTGGAAAACCAGGTATTGTAAAGGAGGGAGATATCACATCTGGTTATCATTGTATGACTACTTCGTTTTTGTCTGATCAATTAGATAGAAGTCTAAAAAATCTAGATTTAGAATGTCTTGATTTAATGTATCTTCATAATTCTATTGAAGGACAAATCAAAGATGTGTCTAAAGAACAATTTTTAGAAAATTTAAAATCTGTTTTTGAACTGTATGAACAAAAACGTGATGAAGGAAAAATTAAATTTTATGGAATGGCAACTTGGGAATGTTTTAGAGTTATGGGAGATAATTCTCAATTTCTATTACTAGAAGATATTGTTGAAATGGCAAAAAATGTTGGTGGTGAAAATCATGGATTTAAATTCATACAATTACCCTATAACATGAATTATGATCAAGCTTTACTTGGCAAAAATCAATTAATTCAAAATAAGCCTGTTTCAATTTTGGAATCTGCAGTTACATTGGGAATTGGTGTATTTACTAGTGTTCCATTTATGCAAGGACGTCTTTTATCCCCTGGTGTTATGCCTGATTTTAATGATTTGAAACCATCATTACGTGCATTACAGTTTATTCGTTCGTCTCCTGGTGTACTTGCTCCTCTTGTTGGCCAAAAATTATCTGAACATGTTTCCGAAAATTTAGAAATTATGAATATTCCTCCAATGTCTAATGAAGACTTTCTTCAATTAGTAAAAAAATTAACTACGTAAGATAGTTTTCTATTCTGTGATTAAAATTTTAAATCAATAATTTTCATTAATTTGATACTTGCATTTCAAAAATTGGTCATTATACATTACTGAATCTATAAATAGAAATTAAAACAAAAAAATTTGTGCCAGTTGATCCTGTTTGTGGAATTGAACTTGATGAGGATATTGCCTTAATTCATGACCATAATGGAAAAAATTTCTATTTTTGCTGTAATGGCTGCAGAAAAATTTTCATAAAGAAACCACGAAAATATAAAAATAATGTTTAGATTGGAAATGCCCCACACATTCTACAAAATTTCGAATTATTAATTCCATGTTTACAATATGGACATTTAGATACTACATTCTCTTCTACAGGTGTCCCGTACAATTTTCTAAAAATTTCATAGTAATACATTGATTCTCTACTTCTAATTATTACTTGATCATTTTTCTCAATTGTTAGTTTTTTCTCAACATATTTTTCTTCATTAATTATTGATTCAAATAAGTTGGTTAACCCTACTGTTCCTGCTCCCTCTTGCATAGGTGATTTTTTTCTCCATACTATTTGTTCTGGTATATATTTTTCAATTGTTTTACGAAGAATCCATTTCCCATACCTTGTACCATTTTCTTCTTTAACTTTGAGATTCACTGGTATTTGATTTGCTATTTCAACTATTTTTTGATTAAGAAATGGGGATTCTATTTTGATTCCTAAATGCTTTCCAATTTCTTGTGTTGGAAAATGCATTATTGAGCATACTCTTTTGATTTCTGATTCTAGTTCTTTTTCGGGTTTATTGACTAAAAAATTATATCCTGCAAATAATTCGTCTGCTCCGTCTCCTGTAATTACTGATTTTTTATTATTGTCTTTTGCCCATTTTATTGCCAAATACATTACAACGTTATTACGAATTTCAATATCGTTAAAATTTTTTAATATTTTTATTGTATTTTCTACTGCTTCCAGTATTTCTGATGTTGTTGAATTGTATATTGTTAATGGAATGCCTGTTTCTTTTGAAATTCTTTGACAATATGTTAGATCAGTTGACACAAAATCTTCTGAAATTATTGCAATTCCTTCAACTTTCTTTCCCCTAAGAAAATGGGATATTATTGAACTGTCTAATCCCCCAGATAATGCAATTAATTCTGATTCACATAAATTACAAGATTCTTCTAAAATTTGATATAATTTTTTAGTAATTTCTTCCAATGATACTCAGGTTGTTTTGAAATTAAAATAGCTATGCCTAACATTATTTTTTACTTTATCTTGTTTATTGCAAACTTTAAATTCATACTTTCACTCAGGAGAAATTATGTTACTGCCTGCAGAGATTGAATCTAAAACATTAATTCCTGCATTAAGAGCAATCTTGGCAAAAAAATTAGCTGAAGAACATGATATTCGAGAAGATGAAATTTCTAAAATGCTTGGAGTTACACAAGCTGCAATTAGTAATTACATTCGTGGAACCCGTGGTGATCCTTCATTAATAGCAAAATTATTGGCAGAAAAACAAGTTTCACAATTAATTGATGAATTATGTGATCACCTTTCTTCTGATTTAGCCTATACTCCTTCAAGTCTTTCTAAATTTATTGGATTGTGTAATTACATTAAATCTAGTTTATTGATTTGTGAGATACATCATAATTTAGAAACTAATATTGATGAAAAAATTTGTAAAGAATGTGAAAATATGCTTCTTAAAGGCCCTGGCAGCGTTTACTAATATTTTTTAATAATAATTTGTACAGTTGATGTCATACTACCTATCCCTGCTTCTTCCAATGTGTCTAGTTTAATTTTTTCTACTTTAGTACTTCCTACTAACATTTTTTCTGTAATTATGTTTGCAACTGCAACTGCATTTGGAATAGAATTTCCTCTTGCCTTCAAAATTACTTTATCTTGATTCATTAGCTTTGATACTACATCAACAGCAGTGAGCATTACTGGATCGTTTCCAATGTTTATTTCGGTCTGCTCTTGACCTTTCGGTTCATTTACTTCTTCCATGAGCATTATACAACATTCAGAAATTTTCTGTTCTTTTAAGTTTTATCGACGATTGGTTCTTTATTGGAAATAGTCGATTGGGATATTTTGATAATCACCATTTGGTAATACTCTTCTAATTGTAATTGGGATCACTTTTTTTTCTAATTCTTCCATTGATATGTCTAAAGAAATTCTTGCATCTTTTGGAATTTCAATGAATGGTGGAGCTCCTAATGATAATTGTAATGCTCTGGCACCCATAATTCTTGCTTTTTCAAATCTTGTTAGTGTTGGTGGACCAATTGTGATTTTACCTTTTTCACAAGGAATTTCAACTGCTTCATGTTCTTCAACTTTTTCTACTACTTCTCTACTTTCAATTTCTTTAATTCTATTTTCAAGATTTGATTGCTCTTTATCTGTTAATGGTTCTGTTGGATTAGTTACATTTTTTTCAATTAATTTTCGATAAGTATCTAATGCTTTGTTTAATCCTAAGTTTGGATCTGCTTCAGTTTCTAATGTTTCAGATTCTGGTGTAACTAATTTTGGTTCTTCAGGATTGGACAAGTACAAAAATTCTCTTAAAACGTTATATAATCTAATCATTTTTAAATTAAAATTGTCTAATGAATCAGTCTCCAGAAAGCAATTAATTTTAGAAATTGATGGAAAGATAAAATTATCTTGTGATTTGAAACGACATCTATCTCCGAGAACTGTTGGTACTATTATGAGATCATTACCTTTAGAGGGTAATTCCCATTTACTCGGTAAGAGTATTGTTTATTTTGAAACTAGTGTTGACTCGGGAATTGAACGAGCTAGATCTGAATTTAAGAAAGGTGATGTTGCATTTTTACCTTCAACTGGTAGTTTTTGTTTTTTTGTTGGAAATGTTGAATCTGCAAAAACTATGACTCCTATTGGAAAATTTAAGGATGATAATGATGAATTAAAGAATGTTAAACCTGGTAATGTATTGCGTCTCTATGAGGAGACTACTTGATACAAGTGATGTCCTGAATATCCACCAACTCTTTTTACAGTTCCTTTTGATGTTGATTCTTTCAAGAATGCATTTGCTGCAGAAATTTTAACTCCTGTCTGTCTTGCAAGATCTTGTACTGTGATGACTTTAGAGTTTTGAATTACTTTCATAGCTTGTTGTTCATTTAGCATAACTGTAATCTCGGCTTTTCTGACTCCACCTTCGCCTTTATCTTTTTTACTTTTCTTTGAATCTTTAGAACCACTTGGTTTGTTTGCTCCAGCCATAAACGTAGAAAAAAATATTCCTATTATAAACGAATAACATATTTTTTGGATATTTTTTATAAAAATCTAAAAATACTTGAGATTTTCTCAAATATAAATAACATATTGATCATGATATCTTATGGGCATTGTTTCTAAAGGAGCACCATGTAATGTGGATGGATGTGACCAGGATGGCGCACGTTCACTAAATACTGCCAAAGTGGAAAACGCTGGGTTAAGAGTAAATTCTAAGGGCAAAAAAACAATTCTTTGCAAGGATCATTATAAAGAATGGAAAAAAGAATCTAAAGATGATAGAGATCTTGAACGTGCCAGATTTAATAAATTTTAATTGTTGTCTGGGTTTTTGAAATAATCTTTACTTAATTTATTATACATTTCACCTATTTTTTTATAGAGTCTTTTTGGTTCTCGAGATTTTTGATTACTTAGAACGTATAATGCTAGAATTGGAAATGCTATTGTTGCATCAGCATAAACTGTGATTATGCCCTCATGTGAATCTTGAATTTTACCCCAACTTTTTCCCTCTTGCAATGTTGCACCTGATAACCCTCCTGTATCTGGTCGTGCATCTGTTATCTGAATGATGTATTCTTGACCCCCATCATTTCTTTTCAAAATCTGATCTAATAGTGGACCTGTTTGTTGTGCTGTATTTTTTGGTACTCCTCCACCTAATTCTAGAATTGCTGATTTTTTTGAATCATATACAATTGCAGCCTGTTCTATAATTTCTCGAACAAAATCTAAATCATATTTTTTATTCTCTAATCTATGGACTGCTAAATTTAGTGCTAATGATGAATCCTTTATTGTGGAGATGTACACTGGAACATCATAATCATATGCTGTTGTGATAAAACTTTTTTCTGGATGTTTTGCAATTGCTTTACTTCTTTTACCTAGCAGATTACAAAACTCTGCTGTTGTAAAAGATTTGTCTTGAAAATCATTTTCAAACATTTTTTGAATTGTTTGATCTTCTGCTTCTAATGTTTCTTCAAACTTAATGTAGACGTCTCTAATTCTCACAATTTCATTTTCATATAATTTCATATCGTCAACATCAAAACTACCTTGTTTTACTGGTAATCCTAATGCAAAATGATCTTCATGGTACACATTTGCACCGGTGGTGACAATCCAATCTACAAATCCTCTTTCAATCAATGTTTTGATAATTCCTCCAAAACCCACTGGCGTCATTGCACCTGATACTGTAAGACAAATGGTTGCATCTTCTTCAATCATTTTTGCATACAGTTTCGCTGCTTCACCTAATTGTCTACCATTAAATCCTGAATTAGCAAATACTTCTACAAGATCTTCAATATTCATCGTTGGATCTAATTTTATGTGTGGAATATCCTTTCCATGAAATTGATGTGGATCCATTTTTACTAAGTTTTATTGACTGTAAATAATACTTGTGGCAGAAATGTATTACATTTTTTACTTGATTCTAAATGAAATATTACTTATCTAGGAATAATTATTTGAATAATGATATGGATATAATTGATTTACATGATCCTAGTAGAGTAAATCGAAGTCCTGACGATGTTAAAATTCTACTTGATAAGGGGAACTTTGTTCAAGATGAATTTACCATTTCCCAAATTGAATTAAGATTTTATCAAGAAAAAATAGATGAGAAATTAGGACCTTACTCCTTGATCACTTCATTTGTTAAAACTAATCAAGGAACAATAGAAATGACATATGATGAGGGCTTTCTTGGATCTGACGCATTATCACGTGCTTACGAATTTCTAACAACCAATTTAGGATTATCTGCGTTAGTTTTAAGATCAGTTATTTCAATTCGTGGAAAAACACCTAATTGATTTTTTCATAATGCCTCAAATATGATAATAATTTAGATTATCCATGTATGATGATGCATTATTAGTATTGAATAAAGATAAAAAATTAAAAAAAATAATTTCATCTGTTGGTGAATGTAACATTCGAACAATTTCTAATCCTTTTGAAGCATTAGTTGAAGCAATTATTACTCAACAAATATCTGATAGTGCCGGTAAGTCTATTTCATTAAAATTTAAAAATTTGTTTGGAAAAAAATATCCTACTCCTTCTGATGTTGCTAAATTAACTATAGAACAAATTAAATCTGTAGGGTTATCTAGAATGAAAGCTGAATATATTTTTGATATATCTCAAATGATTGTTAATAAAAAATTGGATTTTAAAATTTTTAAAAAAATGTCAAATGAAGATGTTATTTCTGAATTAACAAAAATTCGTGGAATTGGTAGGTGGACTGCTGAAATGTATTTGATTTTTGCTTTAGGTAGGATGGATATTTTTCCTTTGGGTGATTTGGGTTTGATTAATGGTATCAAAAAATTGTATGAATTAGAAAATCCTTCCACTGATGAAATACTTGAAATTACAAATAGTTGGATTCCTTATAGGACCATTGGAACATGGTACATTTGGCGAGGAGTAAAAAATTTCCAATTTGTTTAATTTGAGCATATAATTTTCAATTTTAAGTCAATACTAAGGATTTTAAACTAACTATGTTGGATCTCAGTCATGAGAATTTTACAACTGCATTGTGATAGTATTGAATACACTCCAACCAAAAAGGAGATCAAAAGTGCAGAAGATATTGATGATCCTCAAACTCAAAAATTAGAAGAGTTAGTGGTTGTTTTTGTTGCAATGGAGGATGGTGATGATTCTAGTGTAGCTCAAAATGCAATATCTCAAATTAAAAATTCTATGGAAAAAATTGGATGTAAAAAATTATTGTTATACCCTTATGCTCATCTTAGTTCTAATTTAGCAAAACCTTCTGTTGCAATTGCATTACTAAAAGAAATGGAATTATCTGCATCTGAATTAGAAGTATCTCATTCTCCTTTTGGTTGGACCAAATCTTACAAACTACAAGTTAAAGGACATCCATTAGCTGAAAGTTCTAAAGTAGTAACAAAAGATTCTCCAAATTTGGAAAATGATTCTAAACTAACATCTGATGCATTAGAAGGTGAATCCAAAATTAGATCTGTTTGGAAAATAATGTCTCCTGATGGAACCATGTCTAATATTGCAGATTTTAATTTTGCAAAATATCCAAAATTAGAAATTTTAGCAAAATACGAGGTAGCAAAACAACGTCATGTTGACAAACCACCACCACATGTTGCATTAATGAAAAAAATGGGTATTGCTGATTATGAAACTGCATCTGATTCTGGTAATATGAGATTTTTCCCAAACGGTCGTTTGATCAAATCTCTTATTGAGAGATATGTTACTGATAGAGTAAAAGAGTATGGAGGTTATGAAGTTGAAACTCCAATCATGTATGATTCTGAACATCCTAGTATGGTCAGTTATTTCAATAGATTTCCTGCAAGGCAATACAATATTGATTCTGATGGCAAAAAATTATTTTTAAGATTTGCAGCCTGTTTTGGACAATTCCTCATGGCAAATCATTTCCAAATGTCATTCAAGAATTTGCCTTACAAACTTTATGAGTTAACAAGATACAGCTTTAGACGAGAACAATCTGGTGAATTAGTAGGTCTAAGACGACTTCGAGCATTTACCATGCCTGATTGTCATGCCTTTTGTGGTAACATGAATCAGGCAATTGATGAAATTAAGGTTAGATTTGATTTATCTCAAAGTGTTTTGAGTAATCTTGGAATTGAAAAATCTGACTATGACATGGCAATTAGATTCACTGAAGACTTTTACAATGAAAATAAATCTGCAATTGAAGAATTGGTAAAAAAGAATGGAAAGCCAGTATTAGTTGAAATGTGGACTGAAAAATTCTTTTATTTTGTTTTAAAATGGGAATTCAATTTTATTGATAATCTTGGAAAAGCATCTGCTCTTTCAACTGATCAAATTGATGTTGAAAATGGAGATAGATACGGAATTGAATTTGTAGATGAAAATAATGAGAAACAACATCCAATAATTCTACACAATTCTCCTAGTGGTGCTATTGAAAGAATTATCTATGCCTTATTAGAAAAGGCTGCAACTGATTCTCACGAAGGAAGAAAACCTCAATTCCCATTATGGTTATCTCCAACACAAGTTAGAATTATTCCACTAAAAGAAGAATTCAATGACTTTTGTGATAAATTAGAAGAAAAAATTTCTGCTAATTCAGTTCGTGTAGACATCGATGACAGAAATGAAAGTATCGGAAAAAGAATTCGTGAAGCTGAAAAAGAATGGATTCAGTATATTCTTGTAATTGGTGAAAAGGAGGCAAACTCTGAAAACCTCAGTATCCGTGATAGACAAACTGGCAAAGTTAGAGAATTATCTTTTGATGATTTTGTAAATGAAATTAAAGAACAAACAAAAGACAAACCATTCACTGGTTTGAACTTCCCAAAATATATCTCAAAACGTCCAAATTTAATGGTGTGATGAATCTATGAGTTTTCTTGATTTGTATATGAATAAAAATCCGTTAATCACTGGTTCTGATGAGGGCGGTGAGCCTATTGCTACCATTTTTGGAGTGCCTTTTGATGCTACCCATTCATACAAACCTGGTTGTAGGTTTGGAGCTGATGCAATTCGAGATTCTTTTAACAATATTGAAATATTTCATCCTGACCTTGGAATTGATTTAGAGTCTGTAAACATTGAAGATTTAGGAAATACTCGCCATACTGTAGTGGCATCAGAAATGATTGACATGCTCAAAAAAATTACTACTGAACTTGTTGCAAAACAGCGCCAACTTTTCATTTTGGGTGGAGAGCATTCCATTACATATGGAACGTATACTAGTTTTCCAAAAAATACTGGGTATGTTGTTTTTGATGCACATTATGATTTACGTGATGAATTTGCAGATATCAAATTAAGCCATGCATCCTATTTGAGAAGAATTGTTGAAGAAAGAGGTGCTGAAAATATTTTACATGTTGGTGCCAGAGCATTTGTTCAAGAAGAACTTGAATTTCTTACTGAAAATAAAATTAAAACAATTTCTGATAGGGAAGTTAGAGATGGTAAAGGGCCACAATTAGTTAAGGATCATGTATCTACTTTTGACACTGTGTACTCTAGTTTTGATCTTGATGTTTTAGATCCTGCATATGCCCCAGGTGTTGGAAATCCTGAAGCCGTTGGAATAACATCTAGGGAACTATTTGACATGATTCATTCTTTTGAAGAAACAAAAGTAACTGGAATAGATATTGTGGAATTAAACCCATATCATGATAATGGTGCTACTGCATCATTAGCTGCAAAAATTATTTCTACTATGATTGCAATGAATTTATCTCAAAAATAATATTTTCTTTACAAAATTGCCTAATTGAGATATTAAGTACTTAATTTTGCTTAATTGAGATACCTGTTGCTTATTAGCTGCTTAATTTTGCTTATTAGGTGCTTATTAAGCAAAACTGTGATACGTGCCTGAGTAAATTAAGTACTTAATTTTGCTTATGAAGTGCTTATTAGCTGCTTAATTTTTGCTTATTTTTTACTTAATTGAGATGTTAGGTGCTTATTAGCTGCTTAATTTTTGCTTATTTTCAGATGTCAGTTGCCTATTATCTGTCTGACTTGGGCATTCTCGTGTTATTTTGTAATTAGTTACCTTAACTAAATCCCATTCATGAAATTCTGTTATGAGTAAAGATGGATTCAACAAAGATGGATATCACAAAGCAACTGGAACAAAATTCAACAAACTAGGATATGATCAAGATGGATTCAGTAGAAATGGATATGATGAAAATGGATATGATAAAGATGGCATTCACATAGCAACTGGTACTTTGGTTAATACTTCTGGATTAAACAAAGATGGAAATTATGAAGCAACTGGAACACCATTCAACAAAGATGGATATCACAAAGCAACTGACACAAAATTCAATGAAGAAGGATTTGACAAAGATGGTTTTAATAAAAATGGGTATTATGCAGATGGATTTAACAAAAATGGATATGATAAAGATGGATATGATAAAAGTGGTATTCACATAGCAACTGGTACTTTAGTTAACACTGCTGGATTAAACAAAGATGGAAATTATGAAACAACTGGAACAAAATTCAATGAAGAAGGATTTGATAAAGGTGGTTTTGACAAACTAGGATATGATAAAGATGGATTCAACAAATATGGGTATGATAAAAATAGTTTTGATAAAGATGGTACTCACTTTGTAACTCATACTTTGTTTAACACTGCTGGATTCAACAAAGATGGTTTCAAAAAAGATGGATTCAACAAAGATGGTTTTGATAAACAAGGAAAGAAAAAATAAAAATTGACGAGTAATGAAGAATAGTCATAAAAATAATTTCTAAAACTTTCTGCTTAATTTGGTCATTAGACGGGTTCGTTTGTTACAATCTACTTTATTAGATGGTATTTTGGGTGTATTTTGTGTTAAATAATTTACGTGAATCTCTTCGTCCTGCACTTGAAAAGGTTGGAAAAGGATTTGCTGCAACTGGATTATCTCCAAACTTTTGGACTGTTGTAGGTCTCATCATTGCATTAGCTTCTGCTGTTGTTTATGGTATGGGTATGGAATTTGGATTAATTATTGGAGGTATTTTGTTACTTGTTTCAGGATTTTTTGATATGGTTGACGGTCAGGTGGCACGAGTAACTGGCAAGACTTCCAAAAAAGGTGAATACCTTGATTCAATGTTTGATAAAATTTCTGAAGTTGCAATCTTTTTAGGAATTTTAGTTGGTGGATATGCCGAACCATATCTTGTATTGCTTGCAATCACTTTGTCTTTGTTAGTTAGTTATGCTAGGGCAAAATCTGATTTAATTAACATAAAACTTCAAGGAATTGGGATTGGTGAAAGGGCTGAAAGACTTTTGGTAATTGCAATAATTGGCATAATTGGTTTTATGGATTATGCAGTTGTTATCGTAGTGATAATAGCTGGAATTACATTAATACAAAGAATGATTTACACTGCAAAAAATATTAAAGAATAATACTATCGTAGTTTTCCGCGTTTTCTTCTACTATCTTCTGATCTAACTTTGATAATTTTGAAATGAACTGCACATGAAATACAATAGTGTTTCAAAACTGTTGGTGATGCGATGTATGCGCCTTGTGCACGTAATTCCTTTGCTAATGTATGTTCAACTAAATTCAATTTTGAAGTAACCTTCTTAGCTTTGTCTTTTGGAACTGTTTGACCACAGTTTGTACATTGTACTGTTCCTGATGATCCTTTTCCTCCTTTTGTACGGCCTCTACTTGCACGTTTAAGTGGCATAAATTTGAGCCATTTTGCCTACTTATAATCTTGTAGAATTTACTAAAAATCATGTATTTATGCCTAAATTTTGATAAAATTTACTTCATCTTTTAATCCTAGTTTGCCTAATAGCTAATGGTGAAATTGGAGGGATTATGCCATATTTGTTTCAGTTCTGGTGTAAAATTGCATCTTTCTAAAGGAGTGATACTATGTGATGAATGTCAGAAGAAAGAAAATGCAAAAAACTAAATCTACTATGTCTAAAAACTAAAGAAATGAAAAAAATAGCAATTTATTCACATTGTGCACTAGATACTATTTCAATTGCAGAGAATTCTTATGAACAAATTGGTGGTGCTGCATGTTACTGTGGACTAATGGCACGTGAGTTAAAATTTGATGTTGATCTTTTTACAAAATATGGTGCAGACTTCCCAAAACAATACTTGAATGACAATAAAATTAATTTAATCAATCCTGATTCGAGCAAAAATACTACTAAATTTTCAATTTCAATCACTGGTAGTGATAGAACTCTAAAAATTGCAAATGAATGTGAGCCAATAGAATACTCTGATGTTAATGCAGATGCACATATTGTTAGTCCTATATTTCATGAAATTTCTCAAGATGTTTTTAAAAAAATTAAACAAAATTCTGATTTTGTATTTTTAGATCCTCAAGGGTTTTTGAGACAAAAGGATTCTGAAAATAATATTTTTCTTCAAAAAACTGATCTTGATTTAACAAATGTAAATGCAATTAAAATTAACCCTGAAGAAGGTCAAAATATTGTAGAAGGTACTCATGATGAAATGATGCTAGCATTACAAAAAAAAGGAATTGAGCATGTGATACTAACTAACAAAACTGATGTTTCAATTTTAGTAAAAAATAGAGTTTACTCTTTAAAATTACCAAATAAACACGTTCATGATACTACTGGAATTGGAGATATTTTTTGTTCTACTTTCACTTGTACTATGATAAAGGAGAAAGACTTTCTATGGGCATTTTGTTTTGCTGCAGGCTCTGCACAGGCTGCACTTGAATCAAATAATGTCGGATTGCAAAAAATTCCTAAAAAAGGTGATATAGAAAATAATGGTTCTTATTTTTATAATTTAATAGATTTTCGAGATTTATGATGCATTATTCTTTTATTCCTCAATTAGGGATTGTACACTAATGCAAATTGGTATCTATGGTTCTGGAACTTCAGAATCTGCTTCTAAAACTATCAAAAAAATACTAAGTAGTGCTGATATTGATTCCTTTACTATTACAAAATCTAAAAATAAATCTGCTGATTGCATTATTGTTTTAGGCGGAGATAAGGGAGTTAGAAATTATTTTCATAGAACTTTTGATTCCACTTCTCCTGTATTGGGAATTAATGAAGGTGAATCAAGTGGGTTCTTGGCTCAAATTGAATTAAGAGAGTTTTCTTCATATGTTGATATTTTAAAAAAACAAAACTACAGTGTTGAGGAAGTTCCTAGACTGGGTGTTAAAATTGATGGAAAAAATGTTTATCCTGTTTTAAATGACGTAGCTGTTTTTTCATCAAAAAGTGCCATGTTGATGGAGCACACATTGCGTGTTAATGGTGATGAAGTATGGCATGATAATGGAGATGGGATAATTGTTTCTACTCCTATTGGTTCTTCAGCATATTCAATGTCTGTTGGAGGACCTGTATTGTTTCAGGATTCTTCTGTATTTGAAATAATTTCTGTAAATTCTCTTGATGTAACTCGAAGACCAATAATTGTTTCAAATTCCAGTTTTATTGAAATTGATGATATTTCTGCTAGATTACATTGTGAGGTTGTATTGGATGGATTGGACAGATACAAAGTCAAAAAGACTGTAGAGTGTTCTAAATTTATTCCGCCTGCAAAAATTATTCGTCTAAAAAAAGATACAACTGGAATTTCTGCATTAGCAAAAAAAGTTCATCTTGCTGAAGATTTACTTAGTATGCCTCCAAGTTCTAAATTATTGCTAAAAACATTAGAGTATGAGGGAGAGTTAACCCAAAAAGATTTGGCAAACAAAACATTACTCCCTGATAGAACAGTTAGATTGGCATTGAGCCATTTGTTAAAAAAGGGATATGTCAAAAAGAAAGTCTCCATTAGAGATGCAAGACAAAAAATCTATGAAATTTCTAAAATTGAATAATTTTTAATTATTTTTCAGATGATGCTTTGATAAATGCCGAAAATGCTTCTTCGGGAAATCCTGGTCTACTGTTGAATTCTGGGTGAAATTGCACTCCTAAGTAGAATTTATGACTAGGAATTTCTAACATTTCCATTCTTTTTCCATCATCACTATCTGCAGTAAAGACTAATCCATTTTTTTCAAATTCTGGAATGTATTCTTTATTGATTTCATATCTGTGTCTGTGTCTTTTGCTAATTTTTGTACTATGGTATATTTTTTCAGCAATTGAATTTGATTGAATTATTACTTCGTTTGCACCTAGCCTAAGTGATCCGCCCATATCTGAAACATCTTTTTGTTCTGGAAGTAAGTCTACTATTGGATTTGTTGTCTCTGCATTAATTTCTGTAGAATTTGCATCATTCAAATTCATTACACTTCTTCCAAATGCAATTGCTGCTAATTGGAATCCAAAACATATTCCAAGATATGGTATGTTTTTCTCTCTTGCATAATTTGCAGTTTGAATAATTCCCTCCGATCCTCTAGTTCCAAATCCTCCTGGAACTAAAATTCCATCATAATTTCCTAGTTGATTATAATCTGTTATTGATTCTGAGTCAATCCAATCAATGTCAATTGCTTTTCCAATTTCTGCTCCTGCATGTTTTAATGCATGATTAACACTGACATAACTATCTGCAAGTGTAACATATTTTCCTACCATTGCAATTTTTATTTTCTGATCATCGTGGGTTACCATGTTTTTAGCAATTTTATTCCATTTGTCCCAATTAGCTGACGCATTAACCATTCCAACAATTCCAAATTTAGTAAATATTGAGTCCATAATTCCTTGATCATATAACATCTGAGGAACTTCAAAAATGGATTTTGCATCATGACATGATAATACATCATTTGGAGTTACATTGGTAAACATTGCAATTTTTTGTTTTGTTTTTTCTTCTAATGGCATTGTACATCTAACTGCCAAATAATCTGCTTGAATTCCTATTCTTCTTAATTCTTGTACGCTGTGTTGTGTAGGTTTAGTTTTCTGTTCTCCTACTACATCAAGTGATGGTGCTAGTGTAACATGTACAAAAATCACCCCTTGTGGGCCTTCTTCTACTCTCATTTGCCTTAATGCCTCTAAAAATGGAAGTGATTCAATATCTCCTACTGTTCCACCACATTCGACAATTAGAAAATCTAATTTTTCATCTTCAGCAACCTTTCTGATTCTATTTTTAATTTCATCTGTTACATGTGGGATTATTTGCACACATGCTCCTAAATATTCCCCTTTTCGTTCTGCATCTATAACTGAGGAATAGACTTGGGCTGTTGTTATGTTGTGATCTTTTGATATATCTTGATTAAGAAATCTCTCATAATTTCCAATATCCATATCACATTCACCTCCATCATCTGTAACGAAGACTTCGCCATGGGCTATTGGATTCATTGTTCCTGCATCATAATTTAGATATGGATCTATTTTGATACAAGATACTTTTTGATCTGATAATTGTAATAGTTTTGCAATTGATGATGTTGTGACTCCTTTTCCAAGTCCGGACATTACTCCGCCTGTGACAAAAATAAACTTCGTCTGCACATTATTGTAATAAACATCTAGTTTTTGTATGTTTTGACTAGTGTGATAACTTGCTGACTATTGAGAAATTGTTTGTTTCTTTAGACTTTTTGTAAATGATGCAATCTTTGATTCAAGTTCAACTGGTTTTGTTTTTTCAATTAATTTCAAATATGCACTACCCACAATTACTGCATCAGCCCCTGCTTTGATATACTTTTTAACATCTTCTGGAGTTGATACTCCAAAACCAATTCCCACTGGAATTTTACCCTTAGTTTGTTTTTTCACATTTTTGATAGCTTTTAGTGTGTAATTTTTGATACCTGTTTTTACTCCTGTAGTGCCAAATACTGCCACAAGATACAAAAATCCTGTTGATGCTTTAGCAATTTTTTCTATTCTTGTTTTAGTCGTATTTGGTGAAATTAAAAATATTGTATCTGCATTATTTTTTGCAGCTTGAAGATAATCCTTTGATTCCTCAATTGACATGTCTGGAAGTATGAATCCGTCTACTCCTGCTTTTTTTGCATCTTTGATAAATTTCTCATAGCCCATACGATGTAAAATATTCGTATATGTCATAAGTACAAGTGGAATTTCTGTTTCTTTTCTAATCTTTTTTACAATGTTGAAAAATTTTGAAACATTGGTACCTTTTTCAAGTGAAATGGTACTTGCGTTTTGAATAACTGGACCATCAGCTAAAGGATCTGAAAATGGAAATCCTAACTCTATGATATCTGCTCCTCCATTTACCAATCCTCTTACAGTTGACATTGTAGCTTTTTCGTTGGGAAATCCTAACATGATGTATGATATCAGTGCTTTTTCATTTCTTTTTTCTAATTCATCAAATTTTTCCTTAATTCTGGACATTTTTACTTGATTGTATCTGATTTTTTTATTTATAAAAACTGTTTCAACTCTTTGTTGATTTTTTGAAATATTTACCTTGCAGGTCTTTTGTAGGATTTTTCTTTTACTTGACCTAATGATGAGGCTACATTTTCATGCCTTTTACCTATCTCTTCTTTGGATTTTTCTCCTTTTTGTTCATTATCTATTTTAAATAATTTTTTAGTAGGAATTTCTTTATCTTCATTTTTTTTGTAAATGATATTTGTACCTGATGGCATTTGACCTTCTTTGACAATTTTCTTTTTTCTTGGTTTTTTATCCTCGTTGAGTTTTTTTTGTGACCAGCTAATATTATTTAGATCTGATGATGATGATTTTTCAATATTGTAATCCCCTAATGTTTTTCTCATATTGTTCTCAATAATTACTACTAAACAAATGTACTGGAAATCTGTATCTTGATTTCAGAAATTATCTTACAAAAAGTAATGCTACAGACAGTGTTACAACTGTAACAAATCCTGCTATCAACGCAATTTTTGCATTATCCAATTAACATCAACAAACGTGAATTTTCCTTGTATTTTACTTATTTTTCTTAATAAGCCATGGTGGTAATTTCTAAATATTTCTATTTTAGTTATTTTCTAAACATTATCCAAATTCTTGTACCTACCATAATTCCTACTGCTGAAATAATTAGCGCAGGAATAACTATTTCCATTAACTCCATACTTGTATTAGAAATTGATTGTCTTTTTTATTTTTATTCAGAATTCCTTAAATTTAATAAAATTCAACATACTGTATGAAAATTTCAAAAAAAATATTAGAATTATTACATGAACAGATTGGCATTGAAGCAAATGCATCAAATTACTATCTATATGTCTCATCATGGTGTAAAGTAAGCGGATATGATGGTGCAGCAGCCTTCTTCAAAAATCATTCTACAGAAGAAAGGGAGCATATGATGAAAATCATTCAATATCTTAACGATCTCAAAATTGATACCATCATACCCCAAATTCAAAAACCAGCTCAAAAAATGAAGTCACTAGAACAAGCATGTAAGACTTCATTAGAAAATGAAAGAAAAGTCAGCAAAGCCATTGATAGAATAATCAATACTGCTCAAAATGAAAATGATCACAGAACCAACTTTTTCTTAGAATGGTTTGTACATGAACAGATTGAAGAAGAAGATTTGTTTGAATCTATTCTTCAAAAATTTGAGGTAATTGGTAGAGATAAACTTGCCATACATGAAATTGATAAAATCTTAGAAAAACTAAGCCATAAATCAAGTTAATTGCTAGTGCCAAATAATTAATTTTAACTAATTCTTTATTTGCATATATTTTTCAATATTTTGTAATGCAAAATGTTATTTTATTTGATCTTGGAGGCGTAATTATCAATTGGAATGATGATTGGCTTTATGATGAAATTACATCTCAATTAAAGCAGCCTTTTGAAAAAATAAAGTCAAAATATAATGCAAATCTTTGTAGTCTCTTTGAGTCAAAAATTAATGAAAGTGAGTTTTGGGATTTAGTTCTTGAAAAAAATAATATTATTGATAAGAAAATAATTAGTAAAACTTTTTCAAAAATGTCTAGTATTAATTATGATTTGTTGAATTTTGCAAAATCTCTAAAGAATGATGGTCATACTATTGGAATATTGTCCAATCTTACGCCTGAAACTTCAATGTGTATTGATAAAAATCAATTCAAAGATTTTGATTATCATTTTTATTCAAACTCCTTAAGGATGTCCAAACCTAATCCTGAAATTTACCAGTATGTGTGTGAGCAAATAGATTCAAAAAAAATATTATTTGTTGATGACAAACAAGAAAATTTAGATGCTGCAAAATTATTTCATATTGACACTATTCTATTTACCCCTGGTGATAGTTCTGATGATTTAATTGAAAATCAAATTAATGCTTTTGTAAATTAAGTTATTTTACTTTAAAATTTTGTTTTAAAAAAATATTATAACGTCGTAGATTCATACCTAATTTTAAAAAGGATACTTTTGAATAAGTAACATGAGTCAAATTGAAACAAAACCCTGGGTCATTATTACAGTGTTTAAAGATGAAGTAAATCTCTCAGACATTGAAAGAATTGCTCCTCAAATCCAAAGTCTAACTGATGATTGGCAAAGTGCAGGTAAGATTATGTGGTCTGGTCCATTTAATGATGATGTGACAGGTATGGCTGTTTTTGAGGCTACAAAAATGGAAGCAGATGATTTTTTCAAAAAATATGATAAAATTTGTTCTGGAATTTTAAATTATTCCATGTATGAATGGGATGCAATGCCTATCTTATCTGTCCTATCTAACAAATAGGCTTTTTTTATTTTTTCGCTAAAATGAATAACAAACTATGTAGAATTTGTGGTTGCGAGATACGGGAACTTGATTTGTGTACAACATGTCGTTTGAGTATTACTGCGATTTGTAATTGTTGTGAAAATATAGTAGATCTAAAAAATCATGTTCGTGGTATGTGTGATGTATGTGATGGCTTGTAAGGAAATTTGCTTTTCTCATAAGGCACAAAATAATGGAAAGGGTAGGTATTCAAATAATCAAAAACGATGTCAGACATGTGAAATATTCATCAAATGGGATGGACTTTGGTGTCCTTGTTGTGGCTATATGTTGAGAACTCATCCTCGAAATAGTAAATCTAGAAAAAAATCTGATTTATTAAAAAATAGGCATTAAAAATTATTAATAATTCCAATATTGCTTTTTACATTGGTTACATAACTTCAAATTTTTAATTAAATTACATGTACACACATTATGACATTTTTCACATTGTGAAATTATGACTCCAATCATTCAAAAAATCTTGAATTTCATTCAATTAAAATTATATTCTGAATATTAATTTCTGTTCTATCTGTTTAAAATGACCTTTTTTAGCACTATCTAAATTATTTATTTCTAGTTATATTCAATGTTCTTGAAATCTAGACATGTCTGATTTCTCACGACCAATTATGGGCATTAGCAAATGTCTTGAATTTGATATGTGTAGATATGATGGAGGTAGAATAAATAATAATTTTGTCAGAAATATGAAAAATTATGTTGATTTTGTCCCTGTTTGCCCTGAAGTTGGAATTGGGTTAGGTACCCCAAGAAAACCAGTTCGACTAGTCAACATAGGTGGAAAAAAGAATCTCTATCAGCCTTCTACTGAAAAAAATCTAACTGAAGAAATGCATAATTTTACTCAAAAATTTGTTACATCTGTTGATGTCCTTGATGGATTCATTTTCAAACGTGATTCCCCTACATGTGGAATTGACAATGTTAGATTATATCACAAACTAGGTAATTCGGGATATCAAAAAACTTCAGGAATGTTTTCTGAAGCCGTAGCTGCAGAATTTCCAAATATGGTAAAAGAGGATGAAAAAAGATTAGATAATATCTCAATTCGAGAACATTTTCTTACTAGGATCTTTGTTTTAGCAAATTTGAGAGAATCATTGGAAAAACAATCTATTGAAAAATTATTTGAATTTTATTCAAAAAACATGCTTTTATTTTTATGTCATGATGAAAAATTAACTGCTGAACTTGGATTAATCTTTAGGACTGAAGATGATTTTGAAATTATTTCTAAAATATTTAAAAAAATTACCTATGAAATTCTATCTTCTCCTGTAAAAAAAACTCCTATGATTGATACTTTTAATTATATTTTCAATTATGTAAAATCTAAATTATCTGAATCTGAAACATCTTATTATTATTCATTAATTGATGAATTTGAAAATGATTTAATATCACATTCACAAATCTCTCCTCTACTGTATTCTTGGGCATTGCGTTATGACTTAAAAATTATTTTAGAACAATCTTTGTTTAATCCATTCCCAAAAAATTTATTGTTAGATCTAGTCGAATCTAAAAAAGAATATTCTGTTTTGTAATTATTTTCAATATGTGGATTTCAGATGAAAAGATGCAATAATTCTATTATGATCTGCAATAATTCTATTATGATCTGTAATAATTACATTAAAAAAATTATACTTAATTATGATAATGTTCTATAGTAGTCATTAGGAATAAGTCCACCTTAACCCCCTGAGTGCAATGCTCTAAAGGAAACCAACCGGGATTTTGCTCTGGGCTTATTCACTTCTTTATCATACACATAATATTTTCAAGTGTAACGCATTAATTTGACATTTTTTAATCTGTTTTATGTCGTTTGAAATTGATTGGCATGATAATTTTTATGGAATATCATGGGCTTATGAAAAAGATAGATTGGTAGTATCTACTGTGTTTGAAGATAAAAAAGAAGCAACCACAATAGCCCAAGAAATTGAAGAATGGAGTGACAAATTCACTAGATTGACTATTGTTGAAAAGGATAATGGTGAGTTTTCAATTTGTTGTTATGAGGATCCTCAAATCTCTAAAAGTTCTCAACATATTGGACTTTTTAGAACTGGTATGATTCAGAGTGGGGGCTATGAGCAAGCAAAACCAATGATTGAAGAAAAACCTCCGCTTCTACAGATTGCATATGCTGCAGATGTTAGGGATATGACTACCTATGAACAAATATCTCGACTTGTTCCTATGAGGAAATGTAGAATAATTTCTGAAAAAGATTTGAAAAGACAAGAATATTATTTTGAAAGAACTGCTCATATTGAAAAAAAATCTGATGAAGATTCAAAAAAATAAAATCCATCATCACTTATGGCCAATTAACACAAATATTCAAAATTTAATTTAAAGAATCACTATCAAATCGTTCATAGTATTCCTACTGATCAATCGTTCATCTCTTTTAAATGCAAATTTGATTTACTCTATCTATGAATGATAACAATAACTCCGACAATTGGGAAGATGCAATCGGTGCATCTTGGTTGATTTCAGAAGAATAATCCTTCTGAAATTACTCCCTTCCAAAACCCTTCAAATTTGTGACTCGTAACTTTATTTTATGGATTTTATTATTCTTAGGTGATGGTGTTAACTAATTGATGGTTGAGCATACAAAAGAATGCAAATACCGAAATGACAACGATATGCCTCATACAAACTGTTATTGTAAATGTCATAAAATTTTGATGATGGAATCAGGTAAACTGGAATCAAGAACTTTCTGATTCTTTTTTAGGCTCAAAATTACTTACAATTTCAGAAACTGTTTTCATTATTGCTTCTTTGATTTGTTCTTGTTTCATCCCTGATTTGTGCATTAGTTTCATCTGATCCATTAATGCAAAATGTACGCGGCCTTGTAAGTAATCTACAATGCCAAACTCCCCCTTTGGAAACTCTGTAACAAATAATTTCTCCTCTGATGAATTATCTTCTTCTTTTGACATGTAGTTTATCTAAAAAAAATGGCATTATGTATTTTGTCAAAAATGATAAATGTTGAATAAGATTTGTGCCTAAAGTTCTAATCTGATTCTTGTTTATGCTGTTTACGTCTTTTCTGTTTGGTGCTACCACCAAGATTATGTCCACTAGGTAATTTTTTAGTCATTTCTACTCATTTTTTTCATATCACTCATTTGAATCTTCGGACACTAAAATAACACGTAATTGTTTTTGTTAATTTTATGGGCTTGGTGTAATTACATTACTTAGTGCAATTCCAACGGCAAATAGAATTGAAAATAGAATTAATGTAAGAAAAGATCTTTTCATATTTTACCATACTTGGTAAAAGAACCATTATAAGATTTCCAAATATTCATTAATTGCAAAAAATAGGAATTTTCATGACAGAATTTGTTCACAAACCCTATGATAAGATCTATGTTCGTGATATGATCAAGCTTAGTCTTGATGATCTTATCGGTATGATGTCCTCATTAGAGGCTGCAAATGCATACTGGGTTGATGGTGTCTTGTTTGCAAGTTTTGCAATGACTGAATCTGAAGAATTAGCTAAAAAAGAAATGAATAATGAGATGTTTTTAGACAAAGTAGTCTTTGCTATATGTGAAAATTATTCAAAAACTGTAAAATCTTCTACTAATCTTGAAATTGGTGTTTTAAACATGCAAAAAAGTAGTCTGTATACTGATTTAATAAAATGGTTAAAGACTCAACCTATTTGGAATGAATAAAATTAACATAAAACACACCTGATTATTTTTTGTATAATCTTTTTATCATGATGAATTTAATTCAGCATATGGCTCTCAAATCTGAAAAATCCTTTAAAGAATATTTGAAAAAATTATCTGATGATGTAATAATAAAATATTATTCTGATGTTGAATACTCTCCATTTCCTGTACTAATTATTCAGGAGTACACTAGAAGATTTGAGCAAAAAAGTAAAAATGAGATTCTTAAAGATTTAAAACTTCAAACACGCTTAGCTCGAAAAAAGACTCAGGAAATTAGCAAAATGGCCAAAAAACATACCTCCGTTGATGATTTATCACAAAAAAAATCCCAAGAAATTATTAATCAAGCAAAAAGAAAGGGATACCGCATCAGTGAAAAAATATCTGACAAGCGTCATAAAATTAGTTCAAAAATAAAAACTACTGCTAAATCTAAAATTCAAAAAACTGTTAATGCTGGTAAAAATTTAAAAATGTCTAAAAAAGAAAATTTAGAATTACTAGAAAATTTGTCAAAATTAAAAGATGCAAAAATAATTACTGCAAAGGAATTCCAAGAAAAGAAAAAGAAAATTTTATCTAAAATTTAGTCAACTTTGGTTAGTTTTAAAATATAATCATGCCTAGAGTTCATACTTTTTTATGATAAATTGTTGAAGTTTTTCTTCTTCACTACAAGATTGACATACTAAGAAACTTGCAATACTTTTTCCAGATAGATATTCAATCAAATACTTTGGATTACTGTTACAACACTTAGTAATTTGCATTGATCTTTATGGTTTGACTACAATATAATGATGATCTAATCCCCATCAGTCATGTAATCTTTTCTTGCAGATTGCTTTTCTTTGTAAGACTTGAGACTCTTTACAATGGATTTTAACCATGTCATATTTTACAATGAAAATTACTCTTGATAATCATTTCTCTCGTATAGGATTCAAACTACAATCCCACTTCATCAGAATACTTTCTATCTGTTTTAATGCCTAGGTTATTCTATTTTTTTAAAAATTAGAAAAGTTTGGTTTTCTTAGAACCAAATATCTTCTAGCCATTCTGCTTCTGTTGTATATTCTCGGCTCACGCCTAATTCTTTTACCATGAGCATAAAAGAGGAATGTAAAACTTACCAATACGGGTTAAATTATATCAAAAATTTGATTGTAGTGTAGTTTTATTTATTTAAAATTTTTTGAAATTTATTTAATTCTGATTTAGTTTTAACAAATTGATCTGTTGATATTTTACAAGAAAACATTTGTTTCATTTTATTGTCTATTACAAAAATTATCTCATTTAATATGATGGCCTCTATGAATTCTTCATTTGGATATGATGTGTATTCTAATATTTCATTATTAATTTGAATTTTAAATTTAAACCCCATTAACAATCCTGCATCTTCGTGTTTGTTTAGAAAACCTCTGATGCTTGCTTTTACCTCTGATTTTTTTTCTACTAGTGAGTACTTTGATTTGTTTTCATTATTTTCTTCTATGATACACCCAACTGGATTATTTTTGATGTGTAAAACTAATGATTCATGAGTTTTGACATATTCTTCAATATTTTCAATTTTATCTAAAGGCATATTTTGATAATTGAAAGTTGATTAATTTATTATTATCATGCCTATGTTTTCTTTTTTTATGAAAAAAAAGTCAGTCTCCATCGCCTTGGAGACTCCGTGAATGTATTAACTAGTTTATGTGAGCTTTGGGCTCTTCCAGCTAACACCGTAAGATGTCTCTGACTCGATAATATGTATAGAATTATCTTTTTGATAAAAATTAAATTTAAAAAAAATTACTTACTGGTTTATTTTTTTCACATTAAAAAGATCGCATTATTTATTTGAATTAGATATTTGATTTATCACGCAGCAATTCTATACCTACCGTAAATTATGTAAATATCTAGTAAAAGAATCACGATCGCTGAACCAATAAACCAATTACTAATTGTAGATAATTCTTTTTCATACTCCATGTTTGAACTTATGTTTGATAATATTTCGTTAAGTGTTTGCTCATCTAAGGATTTAAAATAATTTCCACCTGTACTCTCTGAAATATTTTTTAATGTAATTTCATCTAACTCTGCATATTGTGGTTCACCGTAAATATCATCTCTAAGATAAACTGGGTTTTCTGAACCAATTCCAATTGTATGAATTTGTACATTATTGTTAATTGCATATTGTATTGCTTGTTCTGGTAAAACTAATCCTGAATTTTGTATTCCATCACTAAGTAAAACAATTACTCGTTTTTTATCTAAGATTGATGAAACCATATCAATTCCTAATGATAAGCCATCTCCAATTGCAGTTGCTCCATTACCTTGCTTAATGGATGAAATTGAATTCAATGTTTTTTCTTTTACTGGTGTTAGATATGATATTGTACCTGCACCTGTTTCAAATAGTACCACGCCAATGTTATTTTTTTCACTAATCTGTGTAACTAGTGTGGTTACTCCACTCTTTGCTGCCTCTAGACGCGTTGGTGTGTAATCAGTTGCAGCCATACTCTCAGAACCATCCAAAACTATGGCTAAATTGATACCTTTTTCTACTCCTATGGAAACTATTTGAGGATTTGCTAGTGCAATAATAATCAATGAAAGAACAATTACTACTAGTACAAATGGTATATGTTTTCTAATTGTATTTTTTGTTGCATCTGTTTTTTTAATTATCTTTAATGAACTAAATTTTAAAACTGATTCTTTTTTACTTGAATTATATCTATGATAAATGAAAATTAATAGCGGAATAAATAAAAAAAGAAGTAACGCATTGATGAATCCAAATTCCATCAGTTTCGCATCTTCCATTTATTTCTAAAATATCTATTAATTGTAATGTCAAATGATTCTTTATTACTTACATTGATCATATCTATTCCGATACGATTCATATTTTTTTGATTTGTTTTTATTTTTTGATCCATATATTCAGTATATTGCGTTTGAAATTTTTTATTTGATGTATTTACTAGTACTTGCTCTCCAGTTTCTGCATCTTCAAGATATGCATAGCCAATTTCTGGTATTTCCCTTTCTCGCATATCTGAAATATTAATTAAAATTACTTTGTGATGCAATTTTAAAAATTTTAATGGTTTCTCATATGAATCTGAAATAAAATCTGAAATAATGTATATTACACTTTTTCTTTTTAGTTTATTTTTTAATGTTGATAATGATTTCATTATGTCTGTTTCTTTACTTTTCGGTTCATGTTCAATTAGTTGCTTAAGAATTCGTATGACTTGCTTTTTTCCTTTTTTAGATGGAATAAATTTTTCTAAACTATCTGTAAATATGCCTAATCCAATTTTATCATTATTTTTTAATGCTAATGCCATCAATGACACTGCAACTTCAAAACTTAATTCCAGTTTTGTCTTCATAACTCCAAAATTATTACTTGCAGACAAATCTAAAATTAAATAAACATTAAGTTCATTTTCTTCTACAAACTCTTTGACAAATAGGTTGTTGTGCCTAGCTGATACGTTCCAATCAATTCTTTTCACATCATCTCCTGGCATATACTCTCTAACTTCTGAAAATTCAATTCCCCCTCCCCTGAATTTTGAATTGTAGGTGCCAGATTCTATTGATTCTACTAGATCCTTTGTTTGAATGTGTAGATTTTTAATCTGTTTTAGTAATTCTGAAATTTCACTCATTTCTATGGTGAAGGAATTTTTTCAAGAATTATGTCAATGACTTTGTCTGAATTTACTTCTTCTGCTTCGGCCTCAAACGTTAGAATTAGTCTATGGCGCAAAACTTCATGAGCAACTTGTTTGATGTCATCAGGAATTACATAACCTCTACCATTAATCATGGCATTTGCTTTTGCTGCTTTTATCAACCAAATAGATGCTCTTGGTGATGCCCCGTACTCAATTATATTTTCTAAATCTAATTCATATTTTTTTGGATTTCTTGTTGCGTCAATTAAATTTGCAACATATTTTAAAATTATTGTATCTGCATAAATTTTTTCGTTAAATTTTTGTATTTCTAGTATTTGTTTTAATTCTACAATTGGATTAATTTTAATTTGTAAATTTGAAGTATTTTTTTCAATTATTTCTATTTCTTGCTCTTTTGTTGGATAGTCAATTAATATTTTTAATGCAAATCTATCTATTTGAGCTTCAGGTAGTTTGTAAGTTCCTTCATTTTCAATTGGATTTTGTGTTGCAAGAACTAAGAATGGTTTTTCTAATTGAAAAGTTTCTCCATGAATACTAACTTGTTTTTCTTGCATTGATTCTAGTAATGCTGACTGAACTTTTGGTGGTGCACGATTTATTTCATCTGCTAGTACAAAATTATGAAAAATTGGTCCCTTTTGAATTTCAAATGTTTCTGAATTATTTTTATAAATTTTTGTTCCTAGAATGTCTGCTGGAAGTAAATCTGGTGTAAATTGAATTCTTACATTATTAACACTAAAAATATCTGCCATTGTTTTTATCATTAGTGTTTTAGCTAATCCTGGTACACTTTCTAATAATACATGACCATCAGCAATTATTGAAATTATAATTTTTCTAATTACTTCATCCTGACCTACGATATTTTTTTTAATTTCTTCTATAACATTTGATATGATTTTTGAATATTCTGTTGAGGTTTTTGTTAGTTTTTGAATATTTTCATCTGATATTGAAAAAGTTTCATTCATACCAATCTCTCCTAATTATTGCTTTTTTTAAATATTCGAATTAATAGTATTGGTATATTCGAAGATTGTACCAACTTTTATTTTACTATTGTTGGTTTTGAAAAAATAGAGATTGACATCATATTGGTTTTTAATATTATTTTTTATGTCGATTGTTTCTATTAGTCCTATTTTTGCAGAACCTGTGGATGTAGAAATTGATTGGACTATTGAAGGTCAACCTAAAACTATCGTGAATCCTACTACTGAAGACTTTATTGATTACACTCCTGGTATTGATGTAAATACAATTAATGAAAAAATTCAAAAAAAATCACTAGGAACCTCTACTGAAACCAAAGAATTTGCGGATCTCATAACTGGAAGTGGATTCACTGTTGGAACTCGGTTAATTACTATAGATTCTGAAGAAGGTCAAATTCTTAACCAAATGCTAAATGAACAAAGACAAATCAATAAAGATAATTTTTTTCATATGATAAAATATCTGGATAGGTATTCTGATGGTTATGTTGAACTAGCAGAAGCTTTGCTTGATCCAGTTAAAAAACAAAAATATCTTTCATCTGGTATATCCCGTGATTACTATGTTGATTCAAATTTAGAAAATTTTTTAGTTGAGCGTGGTTATGATTTAAATTATTTAGAATCAATACCTAATGATGCATTTTCTCCCACAAAATATGATGATGTTAGACTTAAAGCTTCACAAATGGCAAATGAGGGTAAAGAAAGTATTGATTTAAGAGAATTACTTCCAAATTATGTTGCTCCTGATTCACAAGCTATGAAAGAAGATATGATAAGACAATTGACTAAAGAAACTTCTGATGTCTATGAATCAATTACATCCCGTCAATTGGATATTTCTGTAAATCAATCTCCTGATTTAAAAAATCCTATTTCTTCAAATCTATTTGATGATTTTCAATTTGTTAATACTAAATTTGAAAATACACAGCATGTAATTGATTCTATAGAAAAACCACAAACTTCTTTTGAACTACCTAAAAATTATGACTATAATTTAATAATTTTAATTCCAATTATATTGGGACTAATAATTTTTGGATATTTGTCATATAGAAAATCTATTACTAAACGACAATTATCCATTGCTACTGTAACACCATCAGTTAATTATGTTGAAAATACACTAGAAATGATTCAATCCTCTAAGAATTTGTTTGATGATAGTATGCCTAAATATGCCTTTGAAAAATTCAGTCAGGCAATCAGATATTATTACTCTAATAAATTGGGAATTAATTTAGATTTAACCCAGAGTGAAATGATGTATAATCTAAGAAAATCTGATGTGTCAAACTACCCTCAAATTCAAAAATGGCTTCAATTATGTGGACAAGTTGAATTTGTAAAACATAGTTCAACACAAAAGGAATTCATTGATTCGCTAGAAACTTTTAGAAAATTAATTTCTTAATTTTTTATTTGAATTGTACATGTTGAAAAATTTTCATCAATTTTTAAATTACCTAAGAACCTTTTAGTTTCAAATTTGTTTATTTCTAAAAGATTTGCTTTATTTTTAAAAATTACTTCATTATCATAATCTAAAAATAAAATTTCCATAACTACTTTGTCTTTTTTAATTTGATTATTGTTATATTGACCTGAAATCATAATTAAACCAAACTCATCTTTTAAACAAGAAAAATTTTGAATTCCATATTTCTTGCCTTTTTCAATTCCAAGTTCTTTATTTTTTTCTACTAAAAATTTATTTTGTTCATCAAGTTCTTTATTGTATTCTCTTTCTTTAATTTCCCTATTTGACTCCAATATTTTGTATAGATTTCCATTACTAGTTATTTCCATATTTTTTTGTATTTTTTCTAATATCTTTTCTACAATTCTTGTTGTCATCTCATCTTGATTTAATTCTAATTTTTTAAAACCTGTTTGTGGTTTTGAATACATATAGTGTTCTTGATATTTATCAAAAATAATACTCTGTATCACAAATTCATCAGTTTTACAAATTGTTATTGCACCATTATTTGAATAATTGAATAGGCATTCTGTATGCTCATTTGGTTTTCCAACAAGATATGCATTATCATATAAATTCGCTAAACTTGAATTTTTTTCATTAAACCAATAATCTTTTAAATTATTAAAATCTTCAAATTTAATTATTTCAATTTGAATAGTTGCTACTTTGAATTTATTCACAACAGGATCATACACTCTTCCAATATCTCTTACTACACCTTGAATTACTTCGATATTTTCTTCTTCATTTTTTTGTGATTGTTTATCTAAATATCTCCAAACTGTCCCTAGAGTGATCTCATCTAATTCTTCTTCTGTTGGCAAAAGTTTCTTTAATTTTCCAAGTTTTTTCTTTACTTCTTTTTCTTCTATTTTTTCAGGTTCAATTGTAATTTCTGGTTCTGATCTCGTATTATTTCTCTTAAGTGCGTCTGATGCTTTTTCTGCTGCTATTTTTCTTTCTTCTTCACCTTCAATTTCTTCACCTGATACATTTTGTTCTGTTAAAATTATTATTAAAATCATAAAAACCATTGAAAATACAATTTTTTTCATAAATTTTAAAATATTTTTAAATATTAATATTAAATTGGTACATCTATCAAATTGAATTATAGGTATAGAATAATCGTTAATCGTTACGAGTACAACCACATTTTACATAAACAACTTTGAATTCACCTTCACTTTTGATATTGTGTGACATTGG
Source organism: uncultured Nitrosopumilaceae archaeon (assembly GCA_937897875.1). Lineage (GTDB taxonomy): Archaea > Thermoproteota > Nitrososphaeria > Nitrososphaerales > Nitrosopumilaceae > Nitrosopumilus. The sequence continues at coordinate 9,015 of CALCPD010000006.1, read as the reverse complement.
TTTGTTACAATATTGACATTCAGTCCAACCATGATATTCATCTACTTGAACAATTTTGTATTCCCAAGATTTTTTCTTACTGTCCCAAAATACTGAATTAATTTCTTTAGGAGAATCCATACTTTCAAATTGATATTGAATTGTTTAATTAATTTTTAGAACCTATTGGATGTTCACAGAGGTTAAAAATTATCTAATTAACCCGTAAATAGGGCTATTCTGAGAACAAATTATGAAGGATATTTCTATTTCATCTATTTTGAATTCTATGAATGGAGAAACTGCATATCTGACAGACATGTGGGAAAATTGTGTAGATGATAAAAGAAAAAGATACCCTAGAAGTAAGTTTTCTGCTGTTTTAGATAAAATGGAAGAATTAGGTTATTTAAAAAAACAAGGTTACAAAAGTGAAATAACCTATACTCAATTGAAATTTGATGATACATCAGATCATGTTGGATTTATCAATGATCTTATTTTTACAAATGAATCTATGATAACAAAAACATTAAAAAAATTAGATAGTAAAAAAATCTTTATTGATATTTCTAAAGACCTTAATGCACATAAATTTAATAAATTTGCTGTAAAAGATTATGATTTATTTTTAAAAAGTATAACAAGTATGCTTGGAATCTCTTCATCTATTTTATTTACAATTAACAACTCTGATAATTCAGAATTAAAAAAAGAATTAAAACAATGTCTTAATCAAATAAAAGAATTTTTAGATGAATCAAATGAAATATTGATGAAATTTAGAGGTTCAAATGAACGAATAGTTTTACAAAGAATTTTAAATAATAAAATTACAGAGCCTGGATTTTTAAAAATTTAATGTCTGAAATAAAATTAATCTATTGCATTGAATAATGAACATCACAAAATAGAACAATTCCATTTGATAAAGTTTTAGCTGAAATACTATGGCCATCTGATAGTCCTTTTCCACAAACATAACATTCCATTATTGAAACAGAAGACTGAATCTCATTATGCATTTTTGAATCTTGCATAATTGTTCTGCTTTGCATTTTCATCATGATTATACTGCGATCAACTATCCTATAAAGGTACCGTACTATACCGTAATTATAAAAATTAGATCAAATATCTTTATCCTGAGCACAATTTCACCAGATTATCTTTAAATATTAAACAGTGAAAATTTTGTTTATGGGTGGACACCTTTGGAAATGCACAAGCAAAAATAATACCTCTAGATTTATCTGAAAATCAATTTCAAATTTACAATAAAATATCTCGAAATTATTCTCACTCGTTTCTCTTTGAATCCTTATCTGGACCTGAAGTTTTAGCTGAAACATCTGTAATGGGTTTTGATCCTAAAATTATTTTTAAAGGATATTCTGATAAAGTTGAAATTATTGAAAATAATGAAACTACTACAATTAAAACTAATGATCCTTTTGTCGAATTAAAAAAATTACTAGGAAAATCAAATGATCAAAAATATAGGTATCTTGGTGGAGCTGTTGGTGTTGTAAATTATGATTCAATTAGATTAGTTGAAAATATTTCTGAGGAAAATAATTTAACTCAACCAATTATGGAATTTGGAATTTATGATGATGGTTTGTTATATGACAACGTTGAAAAAAAATTATTCTACTTTTACCATGATGTAAATCGATATGATCAATTAATTGTAAGTGATGATTCATTTGATAAATTTCATTCTAGTGAAGTAACTCCTAACATGGATAAAGAAAAATTCTCAAGTATTGTAAATAAAGCAAAGCAGTATATTCATGATGGTGATATTTTTCAAGTAGTTTTATCTCGTAAATTTGCATTTGATACTAGTGGTGACAATCTAACATTATACAAGACATTAAGAAAATTAAATCCATCCCCATACATGTATCATCTGAAACAAGACTCAAAAACAATAATTGGAGCATCTCCTGAAATGTTAGTTAGAATTACTGATGATAAAGTTGAAACTTTTCCAATTGCTGGAACTAGAAAAATAACTGATAATGAAGAAAAGAACAAGGCATTATCTGATGAATTAATTCATGATGAAAAGGAATTAGCAGAACATACTATGCTTGTTGATTTAGGACGCAACGATATTGGCAGAGTTTGCAAGTATGGTACAGTTCACCCTGAATCTCTGATGCAAATTAAGCGATTTAGTCATGTTCAACATATTGTTAGTCATGTAGTTGGTAATTTGGACTCCAAAAATGACATGTTTGATGCCTTTCAGGCAGTATTTCCTGCTGGAACTGTTTCAGGTGCACCCAAAGTTAGAGCAATGCAAATAATTGATGAGTTGGAGACTGAAGAGCGAGGCCCATACGCTGGAGCAGTCGGATATTTCTCATATAATGGATGTTGTGATTTTGCAATTGCAATTAGAAGTATCTTCATAGAAAATAACAAAGGATTTGTGCAATCAGGCGCTGGTATTGTTTCTGATTCAGTTGCAGAAAATGAATTTAAGGAAACTGAACACAAAGCAGGTGCAATGCTTCAAGCATTAAAGGAGGCATCAGATTGAAATTTTTAATTATAGACAATTATGATTCCTTTGTCTACAATATTGCTCAATATCTTGGAGAGCTGGGAGTTGAATGTGATGTGTTTAGAAATGACAAAATTACAATTTCACAAATTAAAGAAAATAATTATGATGGAATAATAATTTCTCCAGGTCCTGGAACACCTGAGGATAAAAAATATTTTGGAATTTGTAGTGATGTGATTAAAGATATTGGTCCCACAACTCCTATTTTGGGAGTTTGTTTAGGTCATCAAGGTATTATTGATGCATTTGGTGGTAAAGTAACTAATGCAGGATGTGTAAGACATGGAAAAACTAGTCCAGTTCAACATACTGATTCAGAATTATTCAAAGATGTAAAAAATCCTTTTCGTGCTACACGTTATCATAGTTTAGTTGGAGATAAAACAATAATTCCTGATGTTTTGGAAGTTATAGCTACTGCAAATGACGATGGTGAAATTATGGCAATAAAACATAAAGAATTTTTAATTCAAGGTGTGCAATTTCATCCTGAATCCATTATGACTGAAGATGGGAAAAAAATTCTTGGTAATTTTATCAGACAGGTTAAAGAAAAATGATTTCTGAATATATTTCCAAATTAGAACAAAAAATTGATCTTACTTATGATCAAATGAATGAAATCATGTCTGAAGTGTTATCTGGAAAAACTAACGATGATCAAAATATGCAAATTTTGTCTAATTTATCTAAGAAAGGAGAAACTGATGATGAATTACTTGGGATGCTAGATAAAATGCAAGAACTATCTCTCAAAATTACGCCTAAAAATCAAGGTACTGTTATTGATATGTGCGGTACCGGTGGGGACAAATTACAAACTTTCAATATTTCTACTACTGCATCATTTGTAGTTGCAGCAGCTGGAGGTGTTGTTGCTAAACATGGAAATAGATCCAGTTCTGGAATTTCTGGAAGTGCAGATATTTTTGAATATTTTGGATATGATCTAAATGCTGAACCATCAGTTATTGCAGATATTTTAGAGAATCATCGAATCTGTTTCATGTTTGCACAAAAATTTCATCCTGCAATGAAAAATGTTTCTGTAGCTAGAAAGCAATTGGGAATTCGAACTGCATTTAATTTACTTGGACCTTTATCAAATCCTGCTAATGTAAAAAATCAACTAGTCGGTGTTTTTTCAACTGAATTTCTCACTCGTTTACCTCAAATTCTTAAAAGAAAAGGGGTAGAAAATATAATGGCTGTTAGGTCTAATGATGGAATGGATGAATTTTCAACTAGTTCAACAAATAGTGTATGTGTTTTAAAAAATAATGTGGTATCTGTTAATTCTATTGATCCTGAATTCCTTGGTTTACATAAATCAAAACTTAATGATATTCAAATTGAAACCAAACAGGATGCAATTGAATCATTTGTAGGTGTTCTAAATAATACTGCTAATCAATCTATGATTGAAACTACTGCATTAAATGCAGCTGGAGGACTATTGGTTGGAAATGTTGTAAATAGTTTTGAAGATGGGGTTGAACTTGCCATGACTACTATTACTGATGGTAAGGCGATGAATTTATTGGAGAAATTTGTGGCTAATACTGGGGATATTGAAAAATTAAAGGAGATTATTGATGGCTGAAAATATCTTAAAAAAATTAGTAAATAATTCTCAAATTGCAATTGATGATGGTGTTTATGATGTTGATGTAAATTTAAAAAAATCTACATATGATTTTAAACAAATTATTACTTCTAATCCTCATGCAACATTACTTACTGAAGTAAAATTTTCATCACCCTCTTTAGGCAAAATTAGAACTATTGGTGATCCTAGTAGTATCGCAAAACAAATGATTGAAGGCGGTTCAAAGGCATTATCTGTTTTAACTCAACCTCATTTGTTTAATGGTTCTCCAGATTATTTTATTCAAGTAAGACAATCTGTTGATGTTCCATTATTGATGAAAGATATTATGATTGATAAAATACAGATTGATACTGCAAAAAAAATTGGTGCTGACTATATGTTGGTAATTCAATCTCTATTTGATCAAAATTTTCTTACTGATATTGATGAATTCATAGGTTATGGACATAAACAAGGATTGAATGTTTTACTAGAGGTTCACACTAAGGAAGAATTTCAAAATGCATTAAAGACTGATGCTGATATTATTGGAATTAATAATAGGAATTTGGATACTCTTGAAATTGATCTTAAAACAACAGAGTCTGTTTTATCTGGGTATGATAAATCTAGGATAATTTTGTCTGAAAGTGGTATTAGTACTCCCGAAGATATTCAATATTTAAAAAAGTGTGGTGCTGATGCTTTTTTGATAGGTTCAAGTATAATGAAAAGCGATAATATTGTAGAGCAAGTAAAGAAATTGGTGAACTCAATATGAAATATCCAAAAAATGGTAAATTTGGAGAATTTGGTGGGCAATATATTCCAGAAACACTCGTACCCGCAATTGAAGAATTAGAGGAGAATTATTTAAAATTCAAAAATGATAAAAAATTCAAACAAGAATTAGATTATTATCTTAAGGTGTATGCTGGAAGACCTACTCCATTATACTATGCAAAAAATTTATCTGAAAAAATAGGTGGCGCTAAAATTTATCTCAAAAGAGAGGATCTATTACATGGTGGCGCTCATAAAATTAACAATACTTTAGGTCAAGCACTATTGGCAAAAAAAATGAATAAGAAAAGAATCATTGCAGAAACTGGTGCAGGACAACATGGAGTTGCAACAGCAATGGCATGTGCTGCATTGGGATTAAAAGCTGAAGTGTATATGGGATACAAAGATACAATCAGACAAAAACAAAATGTTTATCGTATGAACATGTTAGGTTCACAAGTTCATCCAGTAAAATCTGGTTCTAAGACACTAAAAGATGCAATTAATGAAGCCATTAGAGATTGGATTACTAATGTTGAATCTACTTACTACTTGTTAGGTTCTGCAGTTGGTCCTCATCCTTATCCTGTAATGGTTAGAGATTTTCAAAGTGTAATTGGTACTGAAATTAAATCACAAATGAAAAAAATTAACAATAAAGATCCTGACGTGGTAATTGCTTGTGTTGGTGGAGGTTCTAATGCAATTGGTACATTTTACCCTCTAGTGGATACTAGTGCTGAAATAATTGGAGTTGAAGCTGCAGGAATGGGATTAAAATCAAAATTACATTCAGCTACATTATCTGCAGGAAGTAAAGGTGTACTTCATGGAATGATGACCTATTTACTTCAAGATAGTGAGGGTCAAATTACTGAAACACATAGTATTTCTGCAGGATTAGATTATCCTGGAGTTGGACCTGAACATGCATACTATAAAGACACTAAACGAGTAAAATATCATTCATCCACGGATAAAGAAGTCTTAGATGCATTTTTGACGCTTACAAGAACTGAAGGAATAATTCCTGCACTGGAATCTTCTCATGCTATTTCTGAAGCTATGAAGGTTGCCAAAAAATGTAAACCTTCAGAATCTATAGTTGTAACTCTATCTGGTAGAGGTGACAAGGATGTTGAGGAAGTTCAAAAATACTTGGATGCTGCTAAAAATAATTAGTAATTAAAAATATTTTATTATTTTACAGTTTGAGCAAATTCTTCTAATTTTTGTTTCTTTTCTTCAGGTGATAATGTTAGTAATCCTTTCCATTTCTCTTTCATCTCTGCCTTTTGTTCATCCTTTTGTTCTTCAGACATTGTATCCCATTGTAATTTCATTTGCATAAAGTGAACAATCATTGCAGCTTTGTCTGGAATTGATAATGATTTCCATGCTTCCCCCATTTCTTTAAATTGCTTTTTCTTTTCTGCAATTTGCTCTGGAGTCATATCTTTGTAATAATCTTTCATTCTTTTGTCGTGCTTGCTATCTTTTGTGTTTTCACTATGCTTTTTCTTTTTGTTTGAATCAAAAGATTTTGCATCTGTAACATAAAGCACATCTCCAGTACCTGCATCGACTAGAACTTTACTATATTCATGATTATCATTTGTCATAACTACTTTGTAAACTAGATATCCGTTAATTGGTGAAAGTTTTGCATACATACTTTTACTATCTTCTACATTATTTTCAGCAATGGTCATTGCATCTACCAATGTAATTTGAGCTAGATTTGAATAATCTTTATTGTTTTCAACTGGAATGGTTCCTTCAATACTTGGATATTTTGTTTTATCCCAATCTGCAAATGCTGGTGATAATCCTAATGTTCCAACTAATGCTGCAATTGCTAATATTGCAATAATGTTTTTTGAAACCATTTTAATAAAATTCAATTTTAGGAATATAAAAGATAATCGTATAATTTGTTCTAGTTTGTAAACATAAATGTCTAAATTGTGATGAATTACCTTTTAGCACTAGGTACAAATCACTTATTTTTTATTCAAATAATTTCATCTTTAAGTAATTAGTATTTTTATTTTTTATTTTTTAATAATGCTTCTTCGGGCGTTTTCTCCTTATTAGATTCCCAATGCCAGCTATGATGTTTTTTCCAATGTTTTTCCAATTCCTCTGTTGTAGGTTCTTTTCCTAAAGGACTGCCACATATTTTACACTGTTTCAATTTCTTTCTCCTTTGATTTTTTTTTAGATTTTATTATTGGATGACATTGAACCGGTAAATTTTCTTCATCCATAATTAATCTCTATTTTTACTCATTCTTCTGCATTAATTGTATCTGGATCATTGTTTCCTGGAAGATATTTGTCACCTAGTATATTTTTCATTTTTTCATCAAATTCATCTTGTAATCTGGTTAGATACATTTCTGCTTCAGTTTCATCATCTGGAATACCTGTATCTGTATCATAATTGAAACCTGTGGCCAAGTGATAGAATTCTTCAAAGAATTCTTTACAGTCAATAACATCTGCATCCCTATCTATCGATATAACTAGACAATTTTTATCCATTTTGAGATTGAGACAAACCTCTTCCTCAATCATAGTATCTGCAATTACGGCCATTAAGTATGGGGTGTGTTTTTTGTCTAATGATTTAGTTCCTTTACTTGATACCCATAATTCATCTCCGTCTAGTAGATTGTCAAATGTTCTAACTGTAACATCTCTGACATCTGAATCCAAATGGGATGACTTTGATTTCCATAAATTTTCGTCATACTTACCAGGTTCAACATAAATCATATCAAATGTTAAATCTTCATTAATTTGTTCAAATTCCCATACTTGTTTATTCGTCCACATTGGTGAAAATTCACTAATAATTTTTTTAGTTTGTTGATTCAATATTTGCTCATCTACCTTCTGCTGTTTAATCTTATCTTTACTTGTTAAGGCCTGATTTTAAAAATTCTAATGTACATTCTGCTAATTCCTTATCTTCGTGTTTCTTTATTTCATGTTTGCAGTTTGGACACATTCCTTTTGGATTTTCATCTAAATTTTCATCTACTTGTTTCATACAACATTCCATTAATTCTGAAGTTGAATGTGACTCCATTGATAACTTACAAGTTGGACATTCTGTCATTTTCTATTTTTAAATTAAATTATACCCATAAATAATATTTGTTTTAAAAATTAATGTTGAATGAAAAAAAATTTGAAAATTATCTAAAATGTAGTTGTAACAATATTGTTATTTTTGAAATAATTCCTGAAGTTGAATGTGATTGGGGCATTCATACCATAATTCAATGTCCCAAATGTGAAGAATTATTTTCAATTGATGTAAAATGTCCTGCATTTCAAAACATTCTTGAATTGATAAATGAAAATAAGTTTTTGTACACTGATAAGGAACAATCTGATTATTTGTTTAAATCTCATCCTTTGTAGCAATTTTTGTATTATTAACTAAATAAGACGATGAATCCAACTGCAGATGCGACTAATGAAATCCCCATACACACATAAAATTTAATAAATTTTATACTCATACAATATTGATAATCCTCTGAAATTAATAGTTTAGAATCATGAAAACAGGCAAGTTAACTCACTATCATCGACTCTTTGGGAGTTACATTATGATTTAACCAGCACAAATCCTGTCCTCTTGAATCTATTGACTTTGATTTCAACAAATTCATAAAATAAAATGTGTCGTGTTATTTGCTCAAAATGGGTTGAAAAAATTATCCTTTTTTAATTCAGGCATAATTTGTTAATTTTTCAAATCAAATAATTTATTGTATATGTGATTAGTTTGTAATATGATTGAAAAAGAGGTAATTCATTGGTCTAATGATATTCAACTAAATGTGTCTAATTTTATGGCTGAACCTAATCCGGGTATTTTTGAAGATTCTCACAGTGTTATAAAATATGGATTTACTTGGGTTGTAAACTCTGAACAATTGGATGATCAAGTTGTTTTCTCTGTTGAGAATATACAACTAAGTGTAGAATTTAACCCACTTTTATCTTGGATTAGAATGTCTGAATTTAATGATGGCTTATTACAACATGAACAAGGTCA
>CALCPD010000005.1 GCA_937897875.1 uncultured Nitrosopumilaceae archaeon | reverse complement strand
AAAGATCCAGTTATGGTAATAGAAGAGAAGGTGGAGATAGAAACGAAAGATCCAGTTATGGTAATAGAAGAGAAGGTGGAGATAGAAACGAAAGATCCAGTTATGGTAATAGAAGAGAAGGTTCAGACTCAAATAGAAAGAGAAAAAAGTTTGGAAGAAGATAATCAATCATATTTTTGGATAAAATCAGAAGGAGAACAAAAAATTTCTACTGAAAATTTAGTTCCAGGAAATCAAGTGTACAAAGAAAAATTAATTATCAAAAAAGGAATAGAATACAGATTATGGGATCCATTTAGAAGTAAACTAGCAGCATCAATTATGAATAGACTAGAAAATTTCCCTTTCAAAAATAAGACTAAAGTTTTGTATTTAGGAGCATCAACTGGAACAACAGTAAGTCATATTTCAGATATTGTAGGTCCAGGTGGATTAGTTTTTGCAGTAGAACATGCAAGTAGGGTTGCAAGAGATTTCTTAGATAGAGTAGCAACACATAGACCAAATATCATGCCAATTCTACAAGATGCAAGAAAACCTAAAGAATATTTTTCAGTATTTGGAAAAGTGGATGTAGTGTATGTGGACATAGCACAACCTGATCAAACACAAATTGCAATAGATAATTGTGACATGTTTCTAAAAAAAGATGGATTTTTCTTTTTAGTAATTAAAACTAGAAGCATAGATGTTACAAAAGCACCAAAAAGAATTGTCCAAGAAGAAATAGAAAAATTAAGAGAAAAATTTGAGATTTTAGAATCAATAGATTTACACCCATATGATAAAGATCATGCAATGGTTATTGCAAAATACAAAAACTAATTTTTACCCATTATTTTTAGAACAGGTTTCCAACTTTTACGTACAAAAACTGGCATTACATGATTTTTTTTGTAAAATTTAGTCACAAATTTAACAGTAGTAGAATCAGAAGGATAACCGCTCCCAAGATTATGAATTTTTCTTAATCGTTCAATGGAGTTATCTCTACTTACTTTAGCAAGAATTGATGCAGCTGAAACTGCTACAAATCTACTATCGGCATGATGATATGATTTAATTTTATGACCATTTGAAAGTTGAGAAATTTCTTTACCAAATCTAAGAGGCTTAACATCACAAGAATCAACATACGAAGTGTCAGCATCTAATTTTGAAACAACTTTTGCCATATATTTTGCCTCCAAATTATTTAGAAGATGTTTTCTAACACTAACATCAATAGAGCGGGGAGGAATTTTTACAATATAATAATCATCAACAATCTCAATTATTTTTTTATAAAGAAGTTTACGGGATTTTGACGAAAGTTTTTTTGAGTCTTTTACACCAAGTGAAGTTAATTTTCTTAAATTTTTTTTTTCTAAAGAAACACCAGCTATAACTAGAGGTCCCAACATAGAACCGCGTCCAGCATCATCTATTCCACAAACTTGCACAAATTTTGTCTTCAAATACAAGTATTAAACCGTTATACGTTATGAAAAATTAGAAAAAGAAATGGAAGATTCAAAGGAATTATTTCAAGAAATTATAGAAGGAAATACAAAATTAATAGTTCCAAAAAAATCATTAACAGAAAAAACTCCACCAATCAAACCAGCATTTTTTAACCCAAAAGCAAGAACAAATAGAGATTTTTCAATAATTGCATATGCAGCATTTTTAAAAAAATTTGATGGTCCAAAAATTTTCCTAGAAGCATTGTCAGGAGTAGGTGCAAGAGGATTACGTGTTGCAAATGAATTAAAAATTGAAAAAATTTTAATTAATGATCTTAATCCAACTGCTCTAAAAATTGCAGAAGATTCAGCCAGTCTAAATAATCTAAAAAATATTGAGTTTTCTGAAAAAGAAGCTTGTGTCTTTCTAAATGAACATTCTAGAAAAGGGAATAGAGGAACATTGGTAGATATTGACCCATTTGGATCACCTGCAGCATTTTTTGATTGTGGAATTAGAGCAACTATGCATGGAGGAATCCTTTCCACAGCAGCTACAGATCTACAAGTTCTAAACGGTCTATTCCAAGGAGCTTGTAAGAGAAAATATGGTGGGATTCCAGTAAGAGTAGAATATGGTAATGAAATGGCTATTAGATTAATTTTAGGAAGCCTAAGATCAGTTGCTGCCAGATTAGGAGTAAAAATGATTCCAATGTTTGTTGAAAGTGAAATGCATTACTATAGAACATATGTCAAAATCTTAAATCGAATAGATCAAGAAGAGAATTTGGGATTCATAATACATTGCAAAAATTGTGGACACAGAAAAACATCATTGGAGCAACAACACGAATGTGAATTATGTAAATCAAAAACTAGTATTGCAGGACCATTATGGATTGGAAAAATATTTGATAAAGAATATGTCAATGATATGATTGAAGAAATACCAAATTTAATAATTAAAAAATCATGTGAAAAAACACTTTACAAATGCCTAGATGAAGCAGAAATGCCAGCAAATTATTTTACATTAGATGAAATTGCAAAGAAAGTAAAATCATCACCACCAAAGTTGGAAAAAATAATAATGAATTTAAAACAAAGTGGATTTACATCTAGCGTTACATCATTTAATCCAACAGGATTTAGAACTAATGCAAACATAAATGAAATAATTAAGAATTTTTAATTTATCCAGTAAAACCCATGCAAACACAGTATAATTCACTACTTTGTTTTCTGCTTGCATCAGGTTTTGTAAGATTGATTCTAGCAAATTTTTTCTTAACATAATCTCTAAACTCTAAAGAGTATTCACCATCAAATACTTTGAATACAGCATTACCTCTATGTGCTAAAACCTTGTCCATGATTTTAGTACAATCATAATTTAAAGAAATTTGTCTAGCATGATCAACAGACCAATTTCCAGTTACTTGAGGTGAAAGATCACAGATTACAGCACCAACTTTACGCCCAAAGTAGGATAAAACATCGTCAACTAAATGTTCATTCTCAATATTATCTCGAACAATATGAGCACCTTGAATTTCTTCAACATAGGATAAATCAACACCCATTACTTTTCCTTGATTTCCAACTAGTTTAACAGCAACTTGAGTCCAACCTCCAGGAGCACATCCAAGGTCCAATACATAAAATCCAGGACCAATTAAACGATAAGATTGATTTAGTTCTTTCAATTTGAATGCGGATCTAGCTCTGAAACCTTGTTCATGAGCTAATCGTCTATAATGATCTTTACGTGCGTCTGCTAATTTCATTTGGCCTTCGAAGGTTTTTTAAATTCAGTAATTACCCAATCTTCAATCAACTGACAGGTTTTAGGACTTATTTCACCATCTATAGAACATTTTTGTTCAACAGTACAAACCAAACATGGAGAGTTTTCAATAGATTGAGTACTGATAGGAGTTTTCTTTAAAATTAATTTATATGTCCAACGATCATTCTCAAGGAGTTTTTCTCTGTTAATAGTTCCCATTCTTTCAAGTTTTAAAGATAGTCTAGAACCATCACGACTTGAAAGTTTAAGTTTTTTCCATAGTTCACTTTGGAACATACCATCAGATTCACGTTCTGCTAAAATATCACATATTTTATTTGTTAATCGTTCCATGTCAACTTTTTCAATTTGAAAGTTTTCAATT
>CALCPD010000004.1 GCA_937897875.1 uncultured Nitrosopumilaceae archaeon | reverse complement strand
AATAAAATATAATCAAAGAATTCTTTTGTAAGATTCTCAGGTTTTATTGTTCCATCATTTACAAATCTTGACATGGTGTAATATGCCATGTAAATTACACTGTCAGATAAACTCTCAACAATCCAGTCTTTGTCCCATGGTAGTTTAGTTCCCAATCCTTGTTGTCTTGCACATGCTCTTTCGTGTAGCCAATCAATTACTTCTTTGAATTCTGTTGTAATTTTACTTGGTAGAATATTCATTTCATCAAAACAATTTCTTGCAGTTTCTTTCCATTCTTCATCTCCGTAATTCAAAAACCATTGATTGTTCAAAATTTTAACAACGCATTCAGTTCCACATCTGCATTTTACTGGTGCATTTTCCAGTACTGGGAATTTTTCTAGATGTTTATTTTCCATTAACCAATCTCTAACTTTATTTCGTCCAAACTGAACTTTCTCATTTTGGAAATCTCCACATTTGTCATTTAGTTTCCCATCTGTGAATTCTTTGAGATATAACTCGTTTGTTGCCTCTTCTAATTTTTGGTCAGATTGGTCTGATACTCCCATTTTCTCACAAATTTCTTTTGCAGGAATTTCTCCATATCCTTCTGTAACAATAATTGGAATAGGCTCAATTTTTGAGGCTAATTCGTGATTTTTAGCCTTGAGATCCATTAATGCTTGGTAGTCCTTTGGTGCGTGGGCTGGAACTGACATGACTAGACCTGTTCCTATAGCAGGCTCTACGAATTCTGCTTCTAAAATTGGAATTTCTTGATTATTGTGAAGTGCTGTAGCAAATTTTCCGATTATTTCACTTCCTGCAATGTCTCCCTCAATTGTAATTTCTTTTCCAAAGAATTTTATTTTATTTGCACATTCCTCAGATACAATCCATTTTTCATCGTCTGCTTTGATTTTCTTGTATATGGTATTTGGATTAACCCAAAGATTAGTTATGCCAAAAATTGTTTCAGGACGAAGTGTTGTAACTGGAAATATGTATTCACCAAACTTGAATTTAACTAGATGATTCTTATCATCGATTTTTGGTTCAACATCTCCCATTGTATCGTGTTGAGATACTGGATTTTGATCACGTGGACACCATCCTACTGGATGTGAACCTTGAATAATTTTACCATTTTCTTTTAGAGTTGTAATTTGCCATTCAATAAATTTCTGATAACCTGGAACAATTGTAGTAAATTCTCTTCTCCAATCTATAGAGTATCCCATCTCAATCATTCCTGCTTTAATTTCTTCATGAAAGTAATCTGCAATTTTTATTGGTTCAACAAATGTTTTGATATCTTCTTCTGGAACATGATAAACATTTCGTAGTCCATCAAGGATTTCTTTTTCTTGAGATTGAATTCTTTTTGCCATTCCTAAAACTGGGGTACCAGTATAGTGAAATCCCATTGGGAATAATACGTTAAATCCCCTCATTCGATAAAATCTTGCATGAACATCAGCTAATGTGTACGTTCTTCCATGTCCAATGTGTTGTGGTGAGTTTGGATATGGGTAAGCTACTGTGATAAATTTTTTTGGTTTTTCATTTGGATTTGTCTCAAAGTCTTTTGACTCGTTCCATTTAGCTTGCCATTTAGTTTCAATTTGGTTCCAGTTAATTTCCATTTTTCATTTATCCTAAAATCATTGATTTTGCTTTTTGTATTGCAGCGTCTTTTTTAGATGTGTCTTTGCCTCCACCTTGAGCAAATTTAGCATCACCACCACCTGAACCGCCTAAAATTGAGGCTATTTCTTTGGCAATATCCCCTGCATTTACGCCTGATTTCTCACCTGCAAATATTATTACTCGTATGGTTGGACCTGCTTCAAAAATTCCACAAAATGCTGCAGTATTGTCTTTTGCCACTAATTTCTTTCCAAAATTTTGGTGGAAATAATCATCATAACTATCACTTGATGTAAAGCATAATTTTCCTTTGTTGTTAATTTCTTCAGAGTCTAATGATTCTCCAGATAGTATTTTTTCTATAAATCCTGGAATCTTCTCTTTTGCTTTGTCCTTATTTTCTTCTCTTTGTTTTTCTAATTGCTGTTTTACAACTGCTTGTTGTTCTTTTTTCTTTGATTCTTCTTTTTGCTCTTTGACATAATCAAATGCATTTGGTCCTGATACAAATTCTAAACGAACAACACCATCTTGAATTCTTTTTGTCTTTGTTATTTTGATTAATTCTATGTCTCCAGTTTTATTTACATGAGTTCCACCACAAGCTTCAATATCTTTATCTTCAATTGATACAATTCTTACGGATTTTACTGGAACAACTCCTCCTTGATAAATTCTAAATCCATACTTTTGCTCTGCAGTACCTCTGTCAAAATATTCAATTTTAACAGGATAGTTATCTTTGATCATTTTATTTGCTGCATCTTCAATTTGTTTTACTTGTTTATCATTAAGTGAAGAATGATGTGTAATGTCTAATCTTGCATGGTCATCATCTTTGAATGCAGAGTGTTGCCAAACCCATGACCCTAAAACACTTCTAGCTGATGTGTTGATGATGTGAGTACTTGTATGGTTCTTTGTAATGTTCGACCTTCTTATTACATCCACTTTACATTGAACGGTATCTCCCTCATTTGGAATTCCACCTTTTAATTTGTGAACGATAATGTTTGCATGTTTATCCACATCAACTACTTCAAATCCTGCAATGCTTCCATGATCAGGTTCCTGACCTCCACCTCTGGCATAAAATGATGTTCTATCTAATACCACTTGGTTATCGAATACTTTGATGACTTTAGCATCAAATTCCATCGGGTCATCTTTGTAAAATAGAGTCTCTGTTTCTGGAAGTTGTTCTAATGGTAATTCAGTAATTGCTTTTTTCTTTTCTGATTGATGTAAATCTGATAATTTAGAGTAAAATGAAGATGGAACTTCTTCAATTGCATCGACTTCTTTAAGATATTCTGGAGTAATTCCATCTGATTCGTAAAATGTAATGAGTTCATCAACTGTTGGTGTACCTTTTTCACGAATTTTCTCTGCCTTTTTCTTCATATGTCCCTTTGATTCCTCATATCTAGCAGATTCTATCTTGAGAATTTGTTTGACATCTTCTCTTTTTTCATCCAGTTCAGGATAGGTATCTTTGAGATAATCAATATGTGAGTCAATCAAGTCATCAATGTCTAATTTTAGATTTAACTTGCTAATTGTTGCATTAATTCTTCGCAACATCATTCTAAGATTATATCCGCCACCAACATTACTTGGAAGTGCGCCATCTGTAATTGCAAATATCAAAGTACGAAGATGGTCTGCAATGAGGTACATTCCTTCCATTGGTGTGATCATTTTTGTTAATTGTGAATCTGTAATACCTGCATTTTTTACTGCAAGACGTCTTACTTGATTTAGATCATCGTAATGATCAATTTCTTTTGCAATTTCTGTAAAGTATTTTCGTAAAACTTCTGAATCTGAATCTATTCCAATTGTGTTGTATAATTTTTCATTGATTGGACCAAAACAACAATCATATGCTGTAGGTGTACCCATAGTAATCCATGCAAATCTCTCTAACCCTGCACCCATATCAATTACTCTTTGGTCTAGAGTAGTGTGCTGTCCTAACTCCCCTTGAAATTCAGTAAAGACTGCGTTACCAAGCTCTAATCCTCTAACAAAGTATTCTAATGATGGACCAAATGAACCTCCACCTGCCCATACATCTTCTACAAAAACTACTTCTTCTTTTTTAATTCCAAATTGATCAGTTAGTAATCTATAGTCTAAATCAACACATTCATCTTTCCAATACCCTTGATTATTTGGAATACTATGTTGTCCAATCATACAGAAACTTGAAAAGTGTCTTCCTGTAACTCCAACATTTTCTAAATCTTTGAATCTCAAACATGTTTGTGGGACCACTAGTGGATTTGCAGGAAATTCAAATACCACTTTTGAACCCATAATTCTTTGAAAATCCACTATTGATGCAATTGTAAAATACAAATCATCACGCCATCTGCATACCACCGGATATCTGCTAACTGATGTGTGATTATTTTTTACGAAAAATTCTTCAACTTGTTTCCAAGCTTGTGTGTAATCAAATCTTTTTGATGTTGGCGGTTCTCCGATGAATGAATACGTATCTGTTCCATCATCTGGACAAAGTGTCCTATTTGCATCCAAAGTCCAAAAGAATCTTCCACATTTAGAACATGATTTTCTAACAAATCCTTGTTCTTGGAATAATTTGACATTGTAGTATTTGTCCGGATCTGATGAAAATTCTTTTAGAATTTGATTTTTATCCAACGATGAGCATGCCTCTTTCCGATATTAAGTATTGTCGATTAATGATTACATTAAATATAATCAATCCTTTATCCTAATCATGTTTGGAAGCAAACCCCAGCTCAAAGAAGGAACCTATGTGTTCTCAGTTAAAAAAAATGGTGATTTTAATGACTTTATTTTTGCTGTTGTCAGTGGTGTTGATGGCAGAAAAGTAGGTGTTAATGGTATTATTGTAAATCCAATTGGTCTCAAAAATAAAATTTCTCAAGGTAAAACTGGTGAAAGATCTGAGGAAATTCTTAATCATCCAACTCCCGATAATGTTGTTTTAGCCTTGGTGTATAGAGTTGAATCTGAAAATTATGCTGATGTTTTAGATCTTGATGTTGATAAATGTGATATTCTTCCTCCAAAAGTTTATGCTGTTCTTGATGGTTGGATACGTGAATCCATTCCTGAATTTGTTAATACTGTTTTATCTTTGGCTCCTGGTACTGAAAGAGATGAGGCAAAAAGAATTTTGAGAAATAGAATGGATACCTTAACCGATCCAAATTTGAAGAGAACTTTGTATGCTGTTTGTAGAAGTCTTAAAATTCTAAATTAAATATTTCATTTTAGGCGTAACTTCACCATAGTTTTATATTATGCCCTAAGAGATTCATGTTACAATGGAATATGTATACGCTGCTTTACTTCTTCACAAACTAGACAAAGAAGTTAACGAGGCAAACCTCAGTTCAGTTGTTAAAGCATCTGGCGCTGAAGTTAATGAAGCCCAAGTTAAATCACTAGTTGCAGCCTTAGCTGATGTTGACATCAATGAGGCAGTTAAAGCCGCACCTGTAGCAGTTGCAGCAGCCGCACCGGCAGCTGAAGCAGCATCAGATGCACCAGCAAAAGAAGAAAAGAAAGAAGAACCTAAAAACGAAGAAGCAGCCATGGAAGGATTATCATCCTTATTCGGCTAAGCAACTTTATTCTTTCAACTTAATTTTATACTTATTTTTATTAATCTTAATTACTCTGTATGCTGTTTTTGTATTTGTTGACAGAATTTTCTTTTACTACTGAATTTTTTATTTATGTTTTAGATCTATTTGGAACAATTGCATTTGCAATTACTGGTGCCTTTAAAGCAATTGAAAAAAAATTTGATTTTGTAGGAATTTTATTACTTGCAACTATTACTGGTGTTGCAGGTGGTACCATAAGGGATGTTGTTTTAGGTCGCGTTCCTAACTCCATTGCTGATCCGACCTATGTGATAGTTACCATTGCATCTGGAATTGTAATTTTCTTTTTGTATTCTAAATTAAAAAAACATTGGAATCTATTTTTAAAATTTGATGCTATTGGACTTGGTGTGTTCACAATAATTGGAGCAACTTTTGCATACAATGTTTTTGGATTGAATTTCTTAGCCATTTTGTTAGCAGGTATTTTAACTGCTGTTGGTGGTGGTATTTTGAGAGATGTTTTTGTCAATCAATCCCCAATCGTATTTGTAAAAGAATTTTATCTTTCTGCAAGTTTTATTGGAATTGTTATATTTTCAGTAATTTTGTATTTTACTGATGAAATTTACTATGCCACAATTATTGGAATTATTCTAACTACATCTTTGAGGTTGATGGGAATAAAGTATAATTGGAATCTTCCACGTGCTCGTGAATCTTGAGTTAAAATTAAAAAATTAATTTTATGCTGGTGTGTAATCTTTTGCTTGACTTGCTACGCCTTTAGCTTGTGCATCTGCTTTTTGTAAAATCTGTTCTTTAGTTTCATCTGTCATGAAACCTGATTCAATAGATACAGAGCGTGCAGATTGTGCTGCTTTTGTAAGGATTTGTGTAACGTTATCTGCAGTAATGTAGCCTGCTTCAATTGATAATGATACTGCTTCTTGATGGAACTGTGCAAACATGTTTCTGGTCTTCTCAACATCAACTATCATTTCTTCTTCGGTATACTTTAGTCCCTCTTCTACTGCTGAATAAAGTGAAATTCCTGCTTCAACTGGTTTGATATCTAATTTACCTAAAATTGCTGCTAGTTTCTCATTAATTGCATCACCTTTCTTTGCTGGTGTTGTTTCTTTTGCAATCCAAATTGTTCCTTGATCAATTTTAGTTGGAATTCCTGCATCTTTGAATTCTGTAAGCAT
This sequence comes from uncultured Nitrosopumilaceae archaeon, assembly GCA_937897875.1. GTDB lineage: Archaea > Thermoproteota > Nitrososphaeria > Nitrososphaerales > Nitrosopumilaceae > Nitrosopumilus. The sequence continues at coordinate 34,810 of CALCPD010000004.1, read as the reverse complement.
TGGTCCTGGTGCAATTCCTGTGTTTTTCTCAGGTACTGTGATGTCCATGCTTGCAATATCTCCACCACGTGCATTCATCATGACTTTGTTTTTACCTAATAGTACGTTTAGTTTGAATGGAGACATATTTGTAAATATGAACATAACTTGTCCTTTTAGTTCTGCAGAAAATTCTTTCATTCCTGGAACGTCTAATGTTTCAAGTGCTTTTTTTGCAACTCTATCTTTGACACATACAAACTCTACTTCACCCTTCAAACTTTTTCTTAATGGTAAAATTTGTGTAGAACGAACTTTAGCCATTTTAATTATTGAAATGGTTTTGTATTTTTTTGGTAATTCTAATAATTGTTGATACATTTCCGTTTTTCTTTTTGGATATGTAGTTCTATTTTCATGCATACTTCTTCTTTATCTCCTGTACTTGTTTTACTGGTTTACCCATTGTTGTTTTTATCAAAACTTTTTTAATATTTTTTTCACCATTTGGTAATTTCTTCTCTATTGCACTTACAACAGTAAATGCATTAGTTGCTAAATCTGCATCTTCCATAGACTCATCTCCAATTTTACATGCAATTGATAATGATGCTCTTGTTCTAACTTTGATTGATGTTCTAAATCTTGCTAAAAATGCATCAATAGGTGCGTTAAATGGAACTGGTGTTGGCATTTTTCCTCTAGGACCTAGAAGTTGACCAAGTGCTTTACCAACTGTTGGCATAATTTTTGTATCTGCTAAAAAGAAATCATATTTGTTAATGAATTTTCTTGACTCTCTTTTGTTAGCTTCATATTTTGTCAATTCATCATTTCCAATTACTGAATCTGCTTTTGCAGCTTTTGCCTTTTGACTCATATCACCTGTAGCAATTACACATACTGTTGCAGGAGAGCTAGTTTTTGGTAGTTGAATTACTTCATTAATTGCAAATCCTTTTTTCACATCAATATCTTTAAAATTTATAATTAGTTCAATAGATTGTTTAAATTTCCTCTTTTTAGTTCCCTCTTTGGCTTTAGTTATGACTTCTGCCAATTGTGCTTCTGTAATCATTACGAACAAATTTCAGAAAACCTACTTAAAATCGTTTAGAGATTAGTTTTTGCATATATTTTATTTTAAAAAATTCTATTTTTTACACCTGATAATTGCAATTTATAAGCAAATTTATGTTAAAACCTAGATATATTAAATGAGAAAGCCGGTTTTCTAGTACATTGCATCGCTTTGATGACCTTGATATGAAATTACTCTATGAATTAACTATGGATGGATCTATTTCTGTACCTGTACTATCTAAAAAACTCGGAATTAATGCTTCTGTTCTATATAGCAGAATTAAGAGATTAATGAAAAAAAAATTAATTAAAAAATTCACTGTTGAAATTGATGAATCTCTGTTAGGTATAGGAGTAAAAGCTTCTGTTGGAATTAATCGAGATCCAAAATTAAAAGAAATAATTCATAAAAAATTTATGGAAACATCTGAGGTTGTTTCAATTTCAGAGGTAACTGGAAGATTTGATATTATGATTGATGTCTATGCTAAAAATCTTGAAGCATTACATTCAGTAGTAATTGAAAAAATTGGAAAAATAGAAGGTATTCAAAATACTGAAACCTTTGTAGAGTTACAAAAAACAGATAAAAATCCTGTTTATCTTATTGAATAATTATTGGAATTTTTGATCCCATTTACCTTCATTGATTTCTGCAGTGATTTCTTTAGGTGTTTTTCCTTCTACTTTAACACCTAATGCTACACATGTACCAATGATGGATTTTGCAACTGATTTTATTGATGTTGCATAAGATTTTTCGAGTTTTGTATTTGCCACTTTGACAATTGAATCCATTGTTACGTCCCCTGCCCATTCAGTACCTGAAGTGCTGGAACCTTTCTGTATTCCTGCTTCTTTCATAATTAGTGCTGCAGCTGAAGGAATACCAATTTCAATATCGTATTTTTTTGTGTCTGTGTCAACTATTACAGTTACAGGAACTTTCATTCCTTCGAAATCTTTTGTTTTATCATTAATTGCTGCGATAACTTCCATGATGTTAACGCCTAGAGGACCTAATGCTGGACCTAATGGTGGACCGGCAGATGCTCCTCCTCCAGTTACAAGTGATGATACTTTTTGTTCTCCCATTCTTAATTCAACTCAAAATGAAAATTTAATCCTTCCTAAGCTCCACTCGAGAGTTTTAGGTAGTTTGCATCTACTGTTACTGGTAATTGATATGATGCATCTAATAAGACGACTGTGGCTTCTTCTTTGTCTGTATCTATTCTAGTAATTGTAGCCTTCATTCCTTTGAATGGACCTCCAGTAATTTCGATAATATTATCCACTGCTAATGTCAAAACTGTTGATTTCTTAACAAGATATCCTTCTATGTCTTCAAATGCTAGTTCTCCTCTTAATTGACCTCGAATATGTCTGACACCTTCAACTGCTAAATATGCATCACTAGGATTAACAGCTTCAACTACAACATATCCTTTAAGATCACTCACCCAAAATACTGATTGAATGTTAATTTGGTTAGCATTTGCTTTAGCTTCTAATAATCTCATAACCACTTTTTCTTGTCCTCCTGTGGTTCTAATTGCAAATAAGTGTGATTTTATTTCTTCAGACATTTTTTATCTTCCAAATGTGATTACCGAAAACACAAATTGAATTGTAAATCCAATAGCACCAACTCCTAAAATTCCTGTTAATACTAATCTCAAATGCTGTGTATATTCATCCTTATCTGGCTTTTTAGCCATCTTCATAGTATTAGACATATTTTTCAAAGTCTGTTTCGGGTTCATTGGTGGAAATTAATAAGGTGTCCTTATATTCCTTATCTCATGGAACTCTTAGTTGCTTATCGAGATGACCCTGCAGGTTACAATATGGCAAAATTTCTTTCACAAGAAATGACTTTGGATGGTGATATTTTTCATGGAAAATATTATGATTTGATCATAATTTCGACCCCTTCTATCTCTGCTGATTGGCTTGAAGAAAAATATGATTATGATGGATTTGTCTTCCTTTCAAAACATGCCGCAGAATCTGGTGTACTTGCATTAACTTGTCATAGTACTGGAAATTTTTCAGAAGCAAAATTTGGTGGTAATGATAGACAAGTTGCGATACCTCATCCTAATCTTCAAAAACAATATCTTCAAACATTACAAAAATACCAATCTAAATTTCCAGAATTTCAAATAACTATTGAGGCAACTCATCATGGTCCAACTGCATTAACTAAACCTTCAATTTTCATTGAAATTGGTACAACTGAAAAACAATGGACTGATGAATCTCTGTGTATTTCTATTGCAAAATTGGTTCATCATGTTTTTGTTAATGCCTTACCTGAAAATCCTGTGGCAATTTGTTTTGGTGGTACTCATTATCCTTCAAAATTTACTGCTGAATTGTTAAATGGAAAATATGCTCTTGGTACAGTAATACCAAAACATGCATTAGAGAATCTAGATGAAGAACTCTTTTCTCATATTATTTTACAAAATAAAATGGCAAAATTTGCTCTTTTAGATTGGCGTGGATTAGGACCTAACAAACAAAAAATTCTTGATTTATTGGAATCTACATCCCTTGAGATAATTAGATTATGAATCTTGAACAGCATGTCTACAAAAAACTAATGAATGTTCCAAAGGGTCATGTTACAACTTATGGTGATTTGGCAAAAGCTGTTGGATTAAAAAATGGTCAAAGAATAATTGGGAAAATCATGAACAAAAATCCTTACCCTGTTTTAGTTCCTTGTCATCGTGTTGTAATGTCTACTGGTAAAATTGGTGGATATGCTTATGGCGAACATGTCAAAATGAAAATGCTTTCTGATGAAGGTATTGAAATTACTAATGGTACAATTCAGAGTTTTGATAAAAAGTTATTTAGATTCTAATCTGTTCTTTTTGTTTTAATTTCATCCATTAAAGTTCTCAAGTGAGCTTTGTTTCTAACTGTATTTCCGCCTACTTTTTTGTATAATGTCCAAAATTCTGGATTAGTCAAATCTTTTCTATCTTTTGCAATTTTTAATAATCTTCTTAGTGCACGTACTTTTGCAACATATACTGTTTTTTTACCTACTCTTGCACCCTTAGTACCTTGTTTTGAACCTTGTTTGGTACCTCTCTTTTTTCTTTGATCTAATTTTGTTTGTGCCCTTCCTCTTGATGTTCCTGTAAATGATTTGATTTGAATAGTATTTGCAGTAATTAAACTACGGATGTTTTCTCTAGTAATTGCATCTGCGATATCATCTAAGTGATCAGTATCAAATTTTATTCTGTGAATTCCAACACCTGTAACTCTGGAAGCGAGTCTTTTTTTAGATTTAAGATTTATTGGCAATTACACTCACTCTTGCATTAAATATTTTAAATTTGTTTTCAACTGCTTTTAGAACAATTTCTTTTCTTTTTCTAGTACCAACACCATGTCCTAATCTGACTCCATCTTTTTTTGGGTCTAATTTTTCTAAATCTGTAATGTTGTAAACTAGATTATCTGTAAATCCTGAAGGATGTAATCCTTTTGCATCTCTAGGTCCACCATATCCTACTTTAACTAAACCTGGACGACCTCTACTCTTTTGTTTTCTTTGATGATGATCTATTCCTTTTGGTTTTCTCCAATTGGTTTGTAGTCTAACATAACGCCAACTTTCTGGTCTAACAAAATCAGGTTTGTTTTCTTTTACTTCCTGTCTTTTTTCGATCAATTCCTTGTTGATTGGCATGGAACTAAGTCTTGAATTTTGGAATAAATACGTTCCTCGACCTAAAAAAATCCTCTATGGAAAAGAGATAATAAGGAAAATCAGGGCGGATCTAAATATCTTATGACCCCTGTATATGCTCAAACACACGATAGGAGATCGGAAAATTGACTGAATTACTTGGTAAATCTACAACTGAACAGTTTTTGGCACAATTAACGGCATTTGGAATTAATCCTTCTAAAGTTCATAGAAATTTATCTACTGATGAAATGGTTGCAATTTCTGTTGATAGAAAAGAAGGTGTTGTAAATTCAACAGGTTCTCTTTCTGTTAACACTGGAAAGTATACTGGTAGATCACCTGATGACCGATTTATTGTGTATGATGATAAAACCCATGAAACTATTGATTGGGGAAAAATTAATCATCAATTTCCAAGTGGCAAATTTGAAAAACTTTTTGAAAAGATGAAAGATTTTGTTGCTAACAAAGAACTTTTTGTTTTTGATGGTTTCGTAGGTGCTGATCCTGAAACACGTTTACCTATTAGAGTAATTAATGATCATGTTTGGCAAAGTATGTTTTCAAGTAATTTGTTTATTCGACCTACTGATGAAGAATTACAAAAACATGACCCTGAGTTTACTATTTTATGTATTAATGACTTTTTAGCTGATCCTGAAATTGATGGAACTAGAACTGATGTCTTTATTTTAATTGATTTAACTAGAAAAATTGTTTTAATTGGTGGAACTGAATATGCTGGTGAAATGAAAAAATCTATGTTTGGTGTAATGAATTTCTTATTACCTGACCGTAATATTTTCCCAATGCATTGTTCTGCAAATATTGGTGAAAAAGGAGATACTGCATTATTCTTTGGATTATCTGGTACAGGTAAAACAACTCTTTCTGCAGATCCTAATAGAAAATTAATTGGTGATGATGAACACGGTTGGTCTGACAATGGTACATTTAATTTTGAAGGTGGATGTTATGCAAAATGTATTAATTTAAGTCAAGAAGCAGAACCTGAAATTTGGAATGCAATCAAGCCTGGTGCTCTTTTAGAAAATGTTGTACTAAATGATAACATTCCAGATTATGATGATAATTCATTAACTGAGAATACTCGTGTTGGTTATCCTTTAGATTTCATTCCAGGTGCAGTAATTCCAAGTGTTGGAGGAAATCCACGCGTTATTGTATTTTTAACTGCAGATGCTTTGGGTGTTTTGCCTCCTGTTTCTAGATTGACAAAGGAAGGAGCAATGTATCATTTCATGTCTGGTTATACTAGTAAATTAGCAGGAACTGAACGAGGTATTAAAGAACCAAAATCTGTCTTTTCTCAGTGTTTTGGTGCTCCATTTATGCCTAGACCAGCTTCAGTTTATGCAAAACTTCTCGGTGAAAAAATTAATGAACATAACACTATCGTTTATCTTGTTAATACTGGATGGTCAGGTGGCCCATATGGTGTTGGAAAGCGAATAAAGATCAAATACAGCCGTGCAATGGTTACAGCTGCAATTTCTGGTGCACTTGATATTGTCAAATATCGTCATGATGACTTGTTCAATCTTGATATTCCGACAGAAGTTGAAGGTGTCCCATCTGAAATTTTGGATCCAAAACATACTTGGGTTGACAAAGATTCTTACGATCTTTCTGCAAAAAAATTAGCACAAATGTTTGTTGAGAACTTTAAGAAATTTGAAAATGTTTCAGATGATATAATTTCAGCAGGTCCAAAATTTTCTGCATAGATTATTTTCTAATTAGTAATCCCACAATTCCAACAATTGTGACTATTGAAATTATGATGATGATTTGTTTTTCTGGAATATTTGTTAATTCAATTTTTTCTATTTTTTCTGAAAGTGAATTAATTTTAATTGTATTAAATGCATCTGATGTATTCTCATTTACTTTGATTTTTGCTTCAATCCAATATTCTCCATTATCATAGATTTCTATTGATGTTTTTTTATTTGGTGTAGTAGTAGTAGTATCCATATTTCCATTTTTACTATTTGTAACTGAAATTTTTGCAAAACTCCATTTGTCTGGATGTACTATTTCAAAAAATAATTTTTCATTCTCCTGATTTACTAAAATTGAACCTTCTGTATAGTGCATAAGAACTGGGATTGTATATTGTGTTTTTTCATGATTGATGAATATTTTCCCCTCGTGTTCTCCATACTCTTCACCAATTACGTTTAATTCAATTTGTAACTTATTGTTTTTAATATTATGTGTAAATTCTATAAATTCTGGTCCTTCAAATTTAACATTGATTTCCTCTATTTCCCCTTCAATTAATTTTAATTCTAATTGTTTCTCAATCGAGAGTTGCTCTGGAGAGAAATTTATTACAAAATTTGTTGGACTTATGATTAATTTTGCATTATATGCATTGGCTATATCCAATCTACCTGAGCCTGATTCATGTAATGAAAATTCCTGTCCATAAGCATTTGAAACTGGTTGTACTGTGGTCATTAACAATGATTTTAGCTCTTGATTTTGCAATTCTGGATTTTTTTGTAGTAACAATGCTGCTGCACCACTGACATGTGGTGCTGCAAAGCTAGTTCCACTTGTAAAATTGTAACTAGAATTGATTTGTGTAGTATTGATGTATGCTCCTGGTGCTACCATGTCTGGTTTGATATAAAATGATGAAACCGGACCTCTTGAACTAAAATGTGCTATGAAATCTGGATTATAAAATAAGTTCATTATTCCAGAACTATTTTTTTCAATTGTTTCAATTATCTCTAATCCTTCTTCTCTATCTACTGAAACAACTGGAATTTGTGGTGTGTATCCTGGCTCTGAAAATTCATGAATTAATTCTCCCAAAAAAATTCCTGGTTGATTGTTATATACAATCAATGCCTTAGCTCCTGCTTTTGCAGCATTCATTTCTTTAATTGAAAAAAATAATAATTCTCCTTCAACATCACTTCCTCTTTCTACAATTAGTATTGTATTCTTAACATTCAGATTTTCTAAATTACTATTTTTTCCAAAACCTCCGAAAACTATTTTTCCTGTAATTGGCTCACTTGTTTTTGAAGAACCTACCATTGGAATTACTGTATATTGTTTTTCATCTATTTCTAATGTTGCAATTAAACTTGAAGTCATGTTGTTGTAAGTTGCACCAACTGTTAATGATTGCAAATTCCTTCCTGGACTTCCAATTGTTTCTAATCCTGGCCCATCATTTCCTGCAGCTGTTACCACAAAAATTCCATTATCTAATGCATGATTGACTGCATTATCTATTTTTGAATTAGTTCGATTAACTCCTAAACTAATGTTAATGATATCTGCTTCATCTTCAATTGCTTTTTGAATTGCCCCTGAAATTAATTCTGATGAAACACCTTCTCCATCTTCTGATACTTTGTAAGCTAGAATTTTTGCTTTAGGAGCAACTCCAAATGTATTTCCATCTGCTGCAATCACTCCTGCAACTTTAGTTCCATGTCCGTTAGTATCCATGGGTAATTCATCTGGTTGAATAAAATTATACCCTCCAATTACTTTTCCATCTGAACCCCATCCAAACAAATCTGGATGATTAAAATCGACACCTGTATCGATAATAGCTATTTTAATTCCGGTTCCATCTATTCCATCCGTTCTTGGAATTTCTGTTCCAACGTATGGGACACTATTTTCAATGTATGTTGTAATTTCATTTTCTGATTGAATTAATTGTGATGTGATAATACTAGAAATGATAACCAATGTTATGGAAAAAATGAGTAATGATCTCATGAATTTTTTAGTTTTTTAACAAGTAAAAATGAATTGCTTACTAAAGCAATAAATGGAATAAAATTTTAAATTAATTCATGGGAAAATACACACTTCCTGAAATGCCATATGCTTATGATGCTTTGGAACCTCACATTGATGCAAAAACAATGGAGATTCATCATACAAAACATCATCAAACATACACTGACAAATTAAATGCAGCACTTGAAACATGTCCAACTGAAATTCAAGATAAAGATATCCTTGATATCTTATCTGATATTAATTCAGTACCTGAGGACAAACGAGGTGCAATTAATTTCAATGGTGGTGGTTATGATAACCACAGGTTATTTTGGAATAGCATGAAACAAAATGGCGGTGGAGAACCTGGAGGATCAATTGCTGATGCAATCAAAGATTCTTTTGGAAGCTTTGCTGACTTTAAAGAGAAATTCACATCTACTACCGCAGTAATTCAAGGTAGTGGTTGGGGATGGTTAGTATACAATCCTTCAACATCTAAAGTTGAATACAAATCAATGCCAAATCAAACTAGTCCTAGAACTGAAGGATTAGTACCATTATTGGGCTGTGATGTTTGGGAACACGCATACTATCTAAACTATCAAAACAAAAGACCAGTTTACATTGCCGCATGGTGGAATGTAGTAAACTGGGATGAAGTAGAGGATAGATTCTCTAAAGCAAAATAAAGTTAATTCTTTATTTTTTATTTTATTTTTTAATTTCTAATTTTTCCTCATGAATGAATTTATAACCATCTGAGCATGAATTGTTATACATGAGTGAACAGCAGGCTGAACAATTAATGCAACAGATGCAAATGCTTGAAACGTATTTCTCTGATTTATCTCAAAGAGAAGGAACTTTTGTAAGTATTTTGAGGGAAGCTACTGCTGCTATAGAATCGATAAAATCTCTTGGTAATCAGTCTGATTCTGATACTTTAGTTCCTCTTGGAATGGGTGCTTATATCCCAACAAAAATTTCATCCAATAACAAAATTGTTGTAAATATTGGTGCTGGTGTTGCAGTTGAAAAAGATTTTCCTGCTGCAATTAATTATTTTGAAGCTAGAATAAAAGAAATTGAAATTGCTTTACAAGATACTGCTGCCAAAAAACAGGATGCTGGAAATAGACTAGAACAAGGAAAGGCACAGATGAATCAACTAATGCAATCCCAACAACCGCCAAATTTGGGATAGAATATGTTTGATAGTCTTCGTAAGGCGTTTTCCAATGTAGCCCAAAGTCTTGGAGAAAAAGAACTTAATGAAAAAGATATTGAAGATATACTTTTTGAACTTGAAATTTCTCTTTTAGAATCTGATGTAGCTGGTGAAGTTATTGATTCTATCAAATCTGATTTAAAAGAAAAATTAATTGGTTCTAAAGTTGATAAAAATGAAATTGAAAAATTTGTTAAAGATAATTTAATTTCTAGTATTTCTAGTTTATTTGATAATGTTGGATCTATTGATATATTTGAAAAAATTGATGAAAAAAAGAAAAAGAATCAACCCTTTCTGATTGTATTTGTGGGAATAAATGGTACTGGAAAAACTACCTCCTTAGCAAAATTTGCGTCTTTACTTCAAGAAAAAAAATATTCAGTTGTAATTGCAGCTGCTGATACCTTTCGAGCTGGTGCCATAGAACAATTACGAGAACATACTAATCGTCTTAATCTAAAACTTGTTGCACAAAATTATGAATCTGATCCTGCAGCTGTTGCTAGAGATGCAGTACTATATGCAAAATCTCACAAAACCGATTGTGTGTTAATTGATACTGCAGGTAGAATGCAAACAAGTAAAAATTTGATGGAACAAATTGAAAAAATTATTAAAGTTGTAAATCCTGATATGACTATTTTTGTTGGTGATTCTTTAGCTGGAAATGATACTGTAAATCAAGCACGTGAATTTCATGAATATGTGAAGTTTGATGGTTCCATATTGACAAAAAGTGATGCTGATGCAAAAGGCGGTGCTGCATTATCTATTGCAAAAGTCACATCTACTCCTGTTCTTTACTTGGGAACTGGACAAGAATATTCTGATTTGAAATCTTTTGACAAGGACATCTTTTTGGAAACTGTTTTTGGATCATTAAATGATGTTACAATCGAAAAAACTGATGTTTCTAAATTAACCACGCCAGAACCAGAGCCAACACCAGAACCAGAGCCAACACCAGAACCAGAGCCAACACCAGAACCAGAGCCAACACCAGAACCAGAGCCTGAAGTTCTATCTGATGATCCATTTGATGGAATCAAGGATGATGAAATTGCAAAATATTCTGATTTATTTGATGTACCTCCTCCTGAATCTGATTCTGAAGCAGTGAAGTTAGGTAATAAAATTCGTCAATGGATTAAAGATGGAAAACCTAATTCTGATGAATCTAAAATTACTTCACTTGATAAAGAAGAGATGCACAAACAAGATAAAGAAGAGGAACCTAAAAAGAAACGAGGATTATTTGGACGGTTTAAAAAATGAAAATTAAAACAAAAGATTTACTTACTTTATCTGAATTAACTCCAAAAGAATTTTTAGGATTAATTGATAATTCTATTAAAATAAAAAAAGAATTGAAAAAGGGTTCAAACAAACCGATATTGAAAAATAAAACATTAGCTATGATTTTTCAAAAACCCTCAACTCGAACCCGTGTAAGTTTTGAAACTGGTATGTATCAATTAGGAGGCCATGCAATTAATTTATCTTCTAATGACATGCAATTATCTCGCGGTGAATCTGTTGAAGATACTGCAAAAACTCTTTCACGTTATACTGATTGTATAATGGCTCGTGTTTATGATCATTCCTTACTTGAAAAATTATCTGAACATGCAAGTATTCCTGTAATTAATGGACTATCTGATTCATTTCATCCTTGTCAAATTTTAGCAGATTTTATGACAATTAAAGAAAAGAAAAAAATCCTCAAAGGATTAAAAATTGCTTGGATTGGAGATGGAAACAATGTTTGCAATTCTATGATTTTTGGCTCTGCCTTATCTGGTGTTACCATGTCTATTGCAACTCCAAAAGGATTTGAACCTGATAAGTCGACTGTTAAAGTTTCTCAAAATTTAACTGATATTGAATTAACTACTGATCCTCTAAAAGCCGCTAAAAATGCTGATGTAATTGTTACCGATACTTATTCTTCGATTCACAATAATGATCCTAAAAGAATCAAAAAATTCCTTCCAAAATTTCAAGTTAATGATAAAATTATGGATCTTGCAAAGAAAAATGCGATCTTTTTACATTGTCTTCCTGCAAAACGTGATCAAGAAGTGACATCATCTGTAATAGATGGACCTCAATCTGTAGTTTGGGATGAGGCAGAAAATAGATTACATTCCCAAAAAGCTCTACTTTCAGCACTACTTCACGCTTAACGTATATAATAGCAGTTTCAAAGTCAGATCCTGTAGATGGCTTATTCAAAAATATTGAGAAGACTAAGAGAGGAAAAGACCAATTATCGTAAACGCGGAACCATGTTAATGGGTAAACGTGATTTCATTACTGTAAATATTTCAAATGAGAATACACAAGTCCAAGTTCTCAAACCTGGTATGACTGGCGACACTGTTGTTGCATCTGCCCATTCTAGATACTTACTTGAAAAAGGATGGAAAGGTTCTAGAAAAAGTGTATCTGCAGCATATCTTACTGGTTATTTGGCTGGTAAGAAAGCATTAGGTAAAGGTGCAAAAGATGCAATTTTGTATACTGGTACTAAACGATATACTCAAAGAATGGCAGCAGCTTTGAAAGGAGTTATTGATGCTGGTCTTGAAGTCCCAGCTGATGCTGAAACATTTCCAGCTGATGAAAGAATCAATGGCGAACATTTAACCGTTAAAAATGAAATTTCTAAATTTAAATCAACAATAGACAGTGAGGTCAAATAGACATGAGTCAAACAGCACAATCTAAACCTGGACAATCTAAACCTGGACAAGGCGGTCAGGGTGGAAGAGGTAGAGGTCCACCTGTATATGGACGTGGTCCACCTGGAGCAGCAGCTGCACGCCCTAGACGACCTCGAAGAGAACCAGAAGAAGAAGTTTGGGTACCAAAAACTATTTTGGGACAAAAAGTTGCATCTGGAGAAATTACTTCTGTTGAAGAAATTCTTGAACAAGGATTAAGAATTCAAGAATCTGGAATTATTAAAAAATTATTACCTGATTTAAAAAGTGAAGTTGTTGATGTTGGTATCATTCAAAAAATGACATCTAATGGACAATCTACTAGATTCAAAGCAATTGTTGCAGCAGGAAATGAAAATGGATATTTGGGAATTGGTCAAGGTAAATCAAAACAAATGAGAATTGCAATTGAAAAAGCAACTAGTCAAGCTTTTCTAAATATACAACCAATCAAAATGGGTTGTGGTAGTTGGGAATGTAAATGTGATCAACATCATTCTGTTCCATTCAAAGTAAAAGGAAAAGGTGGAAGTGTAACTATTGAAATTATTCCTGGACCTCGTGGTTTGGGACTTGTTGCAGGTGGAAAAATTAAACGATTATTAGAATTAGCAGGTCTTAAGGATGCATGGACTACCGCAAAAGGTTCTACTCCTACAATGAATTCAACTTCAAAAGCTGTACTGGATTGTCTTAGACAGACATTCAGTCAAGGATAATTAAAATGGCAAATGCATATCTTGTTGTTAGAATAAAAGGTCAAGCAGATTGTCCTTATTGGGCCACCACTACAATGACTTTATTAAAATTAGATAAAAAATATCGTGCAACAATTTTACCTGCTAAAGATAATACTTTAGGAATGTTAAGAAAAGTACAACACTATGTTTCTTGGATTGAAATTGATGCATCATTAGCACAAGAATTGATTGAAAAGAAAGCCCGAAAAGGTGGTTATCAAAAAATTACAGACGAGGATCTTAAAGCATTAGGATTTTCTAGTACTGCTGAACTTGCAACTGCTTTGGCTGAAGGAAAAGCTACACTATCAAAATTATCTCCACTCAAACCTTGGTTTGCTTTAGCACCTCCAGTACATGGATTCAAAAGAAGCACCAAGAAATTATATGGACAAAAAGGTGTTCTTGGTGCTAACAAAGAACTTGATACAATTGTTAGGAGAATGATTTAACATGGCAACTAGACTAAGAAAAACTCGAAGACTACGAGGCGGCAGACATATGGGATGGGGACAAGTAGGTCAACATCGTGCAAGTGGTCATAAAGGAGGTCTTGGAGTCACTGGTTTCCAAAAACACCATTACAGTAGTTTGTTAAAAGATGAACCAGATCATTATGGTCATGAATCAACTAGTCCACCTCATCCAAATATCACAAAAAAATGGGCAAGTGTTAGAGATTTAGATGATTTATTCAGTAAATTTGGTAAAGAAGAAGGTGGCAAAAAAGTCGTAGACCTTGAAAGTGCCGGATTTGAGAAACTTCTTGGTGGCGGAAAAGTTAGTAATGCTTATTCTGTAAAAGTAGGTAATTTCACTGCATCAGCTGAAGAGAAATTAAAATCTGTTGGCGGGGAAATTTTACAATCTTCAACAGAAGAAAAACCATCTGAGGCTTAGGTAACTGATAATGGCTGAAGGTACTCTTACTTCTATTATTCGAAAAATGGTTTTCAAAGCAGAACCATATCTTCCACAAGTTCCAAAACCAAAAAAGAAAATCCCATTACCTACTAGATTACTATGGTGTGGTGTTGCATTACTTATCTACATGGTAATGGGACAGACTCCATTATTTGGAGCAACAGCTCCTGAATTTGATTTTCTAGCATTTGCTAGAGTTATTTTTGCATCCCAACAAGGTACTTTAATTGAATTAGGAATTGGACCGATTGTAACTTCTGGACTCTTGATGCAATTGTTGAGAGGTTCTGATATTTTGAAATTTGATTTCAAAAAACCTGAAGAAAGAGGTATTTTTCAAACTGCAACAAAAATGGTGACTTATGTTGTCATTGTAGCTGAATCTATTGTATATGCTGCAGCAGTTTATGGTGGCTCTGCATCTGAACCTTACGTTCTATATGTGATAATAGGGCAGCTGATGGCAGCGTCTATCATAATTATGTTCTTAGACGAATTAATCCAAAAAGGTTGGGGATTGGGTAGTGGAATTAGTTTATTCATTATGGCCGGTGTTGCTCAACAAATTCTTTGGAGTATGTTTAGTCCGTTACCTGCTGGTGATGGTGGAATGATTGGAATTATTCCATATCTTATAGAATCCCTGACTGGTAGTGGTGATCTTGGAAATGTATTATTCCGTTCAAATCAACTGCCTAGTATTTTCGGATTATTCCTTACTGCTGGTATACTTTTGATACTTGTGTTTACGCAAGGCATGAAAATTGAAATCCCAATTGTTTCTACAAAGTATAGAGGATTTCAAGCTGTTTATCCTATCAAATTGATGTATGTCTCTAACATCCCTGTAATTTTAGCATCTGCTTTAACTGCCAACGCAGTATTTGTTTTCCAAATGATTTGGTCAAACTTTAACCCTCGTAACAATAATTTCTTTGTAAATTTTATAGCTCAATTTGATCCTACAAGTCCATCTACACCTATTGGTGGAATTATTTACTATGTTACACCACCTCGTGGTTTAGATGTTGCAGCTTTAGATCCTATGCGTGCTGTAGGATATGTTTTGTTTATGATTGGAATTGTAGTTGTATTTGGAAGACTATGGGTTGAACTTGGTGGTTTATCACCAAAGAGTGCAGCTCAAAACTTACTTGATGCTGATGTACAAATTCCTGGATTTAGAAGATCAAACAAACCAGTTGAAGCATTGTTAAACAAGTACATCCCATCTGTTACAATTATTGGCTCTATGATTTTAGGACTTTTAGCAGGAGTATCTGATGTTCTTGGAGTATTTGGATCTGGAATTGGAATCTTACTTATGGTAGATATTCTCATTAATTACTACACACAATTAGTTAGAGAACAAGTAGAAGTTGTTATGCCACGGTTGGGTGCCTTACTTGGTAGAAAATAAAAAAATTCTCATGGTTGGAATCCCAGGTGTTGGGAAAAGTACTTTGTTAACAACAATGGTTGAAATTTTAAAGAATCATAAAAAAAATGTAATTGTAATTAATTATGGTACGTTAATGTTTGATGTTGCTCAAGAAAATGGATTAAAAAATAGAGATGATTTAAGAAAATTATCTGTAACTGAACAACAACGTCTTCAAAAAATTGCTGCAGAAAAAATTGCTACTCATGATGAAGAAGTTGTAATAATTGATACTCATGCATTCATTAGTTCTCCTGAAGGATATTATCCTGGATTACCTGAACATGTTTTGAAAATTATTAAACCTAGTAATTTTGTTTCAGTATCTGCAAAACCTGAAGAAATCTATAACAGACGAATGAAAGATGACACTAGAAATCGAGATAAAATCACACTAGCTAACATTAAGAAGGAGCTTGATTATCAAACTGGTATGATTTCTGCATGCGCTGTAATTACAGGCTCTCCAGTCAGACATGTTTTCAATAGTGAGGGAAAGATTGATGAAGCAGCAGCTAAGATAATCAAGGCAATAGGACTGTAAAAAATGGATTTTAACTTTATTCTACTCTTTATTGACTCAGCACTTCTCCAATTACCTGATTTCCTTGGTGGTGACGGTAGAATGGCACTTGGTGCTGAACCTGAAGATGCATGGGTTAAGGGGTTGATTCTTACTATGTTTGGCGTAACTGGATTTGGTATTTTACTTAATGTTTTCAACTCTGCAGTTAGAAGAAAAATGGTTGATCAAACTAAACTAAAGAGAATTATGAAAGAAACCAAAGCATGGCAAAAAGAAAGAATGGCTGCAATGCGTTCTAAAGATCAAGCAAAATCAGCTGAACTAAATAAAAAATCTTCGTACATGAACAAAATGTCTATGGAGATGATGCAAATGAACATGAGACCAATGATGATTACATTTGTTCCTTTAATTCTGATATTTTATCTTGTTTTACCAGTACTATTCACTTACACTGTAGCTATTTCACCAATACCACTCAATGTGATTCCTGGAGATATGTTCCAACTAACTTGTACTGCAGAACAAGCTCTGGATACCACACACATATGTTTTGGTAAGGAAAATCATTTGATGCTTTGGGCTTGGTATTTCCTTTCTTCTATTGCATTTAGTGGAATTATTATGAGACTTACTAAAACCTCAATGGATTTAGGTTGACAAAATCTATTGTTATATCTGGCCCTCCTGCAGTCGGAAAAACAACTGTTGCTAAAGGATTAGCTAAAGAATTTAATTTACAATATCTTAGTGGTGGTGATGTTTTAAAAGAAATGGCCAAAGAACAAGGTTTTGATTCTGATGGTGATGATTGGTGGGATACTGATGAAGGAATGAAATTTTTAAATCAACGTGAACAAAATTCTGAATTTGATAAAAATTTAGATAAAAAATTAACTGATTTATTTGATCAAGGTGGTATGGTAATTACAAGTTATACCTTGCCATGGTTAATTGATAACGGTGTAAAAATCTGGTTAGAAGGTTCTCATGCAAGTAGCACAAAAAGAATGCAATCTAGAGATAATATGAGCTCAGAAAATGCATATGAAATAACAAAATCTCGCTTTGATAAAAATAAAGCATTATACAAAAAACTGTATGGATTTAGTTTCGGTGATGATAAAGAGGTATTTGATGTGATCATTAATACTGATAATTTAACTGCAAATCAAGTAATTGATGTAACAACAGAAACTGTGAGGAAATTACTATGACACTAAAACAATTAGAAAATTTAATTGAAATTGATCAGGATATTACTGATGACGCTTATGGCACATATTATGATAAACGAACAATTGAACAATTATTGAATAATGGAATTATTCTTTTAGATAAACCACCAGGTCCTACTAGTCATGAAACAGTAGCATGGACAAAACGTATTTTGAAACTCGATAAGATTGGTCATAGTGGAACATTAGATCCTCAAGTTTCTGGAGTTTTACCGTTGGGATTGGGTGAAGCAACCAAAGCTTTGGGTGTTTTACTTTATGGTCCTAAAGAATATCATGCATTAGGCAGAGTTCACTCTTTACCCTCTAAGGAAAAATTATCTGAAATAATTGAAATGTTTACTGGTGAAATTTTTCAAAAACCACCTCAACGTTCTGCTGTTGTTAGGCAAACTAGAACTAGAACTATATACGAATTAGAATTAATTGAACAAAAAGAACGATTACTCTTAACTAGAATTTTATGTGAAGCTGGAACATACATTAGAAAATTATATTATGATATCGGTGAAGTTTTAGGTCCTGGTGGAACCATGATTGAACTTCGAAGAAGCAGAGTGGATCAATTTCATGAAAAAGATGGATTAGTGACTTTACATGAATTGGCTGATGCATTTGCTATTTGGGAAGAGAAAAAAGATGATACTAAACTAATGGCAATGATAAAACCTGTGGAAGTTGCATTAAGTGAATTAAAATCTGTAGTTATACGTGATTCAGCTGTTGACGCAATGTGTCATGGTGCCCAACTTGCAATTCCTGGAGTTTTAAAAATATCTTCACATCTGAAATCTGGGGATGTTGTAGGGGTTTATACACAAAAAGGTGAAGCTGTTGCACTTGCTGAATCAACAATGGATGAAGAAGAAATTCGTGATGCCACAAAGGGATATGCATTTGTTACAAAGAGAATAATTATGGCTCCAAATACTTATCCAAAAAAATGGAGAACTAAACCTACCGCTCCAAAGGATTAAAACATCCTAAATTTATTTTCAAAGAATTGCTAGCAAAAAGTCTCCTTATCTTTATTGGTGTTGGAATAATTGCAGGATTTGCATTCGGTGTTTATTTAATTGATTTTAAAACTACTACTCAATTAGTTTTTGTTGAAGGAACTTCTCTTTCGATAGTTACTGAAAAATTTGATTTTAAACAAGATGAATTAATACAAATTACAATTGTAAATTCTGGAACTAATGAGATAATCTTTTCTGATTCATCGTATGGTTTGAAAATAACTGGGTTATCTGGAATACTGATGTATTCTCCAATATCTTCACAAGTAATTTCTACTCTTGATCCTGGAGATGAAATTAATTTTTCTTGGGATCAAATTAAAAATGATGGTGACACTGCATTGGAAGGTGTTTACAAAATATCTGCAAAAGGAATGGATGTGGATGGAAATAATGTTGAAAAATCAACTACTGTGACAATTTGGAAGTAATTTTTCTTCTAGATAATAACATAATTTATAATCACATTTTATGAAATAGAATTGTCGCAAGACTTCTGCCGAGGTCGCCTAGCCTGGTAGGGCGCGCGCCTGGAAATTGTTTAACCATAAAGCGCGTTCTCGCAAGGGAACGAGAGTTCAAATCTCTCTCTCGGCGCCATTTATTTTTCTAATTTTTCAATAATTTCATTAAATTTCCAAGGTCCACACTTTGCTTCCATATCTTCATTTTCAAATAGTCCTTTTTTGTGTAATTGATTTATCACATGAGCTGAAAATGGCAATGCTCCTGTAGCTCCTGGTGAATTATAATTTAAAATATGAAATGATGAATTTTTCTCAAGTAAAATTACGTCTGGAACAAATTTTCCATTTTCATCAATTACTGATGATCTAATTCCTGCAGTTCCTTTTACTGTAATTTCTTTTGGATTAATTTTTGGTAGGAATTTTTTTACTCTTTTAATCATTACCGATTTTGACATTGATGATTGTATTTCACTAAAAGCAAGTTCTTGAAACTGTTTATCGAATATTGTTTTCCTTGCACCAGAACCTAACATTTCAAGAATTTTTGGTAGGAATTCTTTGATATTTTCTGTAGTATCATATCCATATGGACTAAATACTGGAACTGCATTTGGCCCAATTTCACAACTTCCATCAACTCTTACTATCCAGTGAGGATCTAAAAATGGATAGTCTGGAAATTCTGGAACTGAGTATACACTAGTTTTAGTTAAAGTATGATATTTTTTTGGAGTTTTCCAATATTCGCCTCTAAAATGTACGTCTGTAAAATTTTTTGCAACATCCATGTTATGTGCAATGTCTATGGCTTGACCTCCAGATGCATTAATTAAAAAATTTGTAAATATTTTGTTATTTTTATTAATTGTAATTTCCCATTTATTTTTATTTTTTTTTATTTGAGTAATTTTTTTATTAAAAATAAAATTAATTCCATTTTTCTTACTGTCTTTCATAATTGAATTTGTTAGTATTGAATAGTCTGTTGAACCGTCTCTATGAGCATAAAGAGCTGCCTCACATTTTATTTCTGGTTCGATTTTTTTTAATTCTTCTTTATTCATTAATTCAATATCTTTTTCTTCTAATCCATTTTGTTTTCCCCATTTTAGATATTTCTCAAGAACTTTGATTCCTTTTTCATCTATTGCAACTTCTATAACTCCATCTTGTTTGAATGGTAAATTTTGTAATTTAGCATATTCTTTCCACATTTCATAACCATGGAATGCTGCATTTGCAAATAGTTTTTTCTTTTCAGGATTGTATAGATATGGTGCATGAACTTTTCCAGTATTCCTACCACTCGTATGTTGTGCAACATTATGTTCTTGCTCAATAACAGCAATTTTTTTTGATTTATTCAGAAATGATAAAAAATATGAAAGTGAAGTACCTAAAATACCGCCACCAATTATAATTAAATCAAAATTATCTTTCAATTAGTTTTAGTTTATGTTAGTTGATATTAAATTAAATCTATGACGCTTAAGATTAATATCTGATATAATTTTCAGTTTTATTATGATGCCCGATAAATGCTCCGTTACAGAAGAAGGAAAACAATGTGTTAATCCTCCTGAATTTATTGTATCTATTGTTGATGGTAAAGATGAGTACATGTTTGGACTAACTTGTCAAAAACATAAATCTGTTGTAACTGGAAAACTTGGAATTTTGCAAAATGAAGGAAAAATACATAATGGAAAAATTAGTTTCACTGCTGTAAAATCTGTAGGAACTGACTGTGTTCATGGTGATGTTGATGATTTTGTTCAAATTGATATGAAAAAATTATAATAATTTACTTTTGTTAGAATAATTGTTGCTTTTTGAACTATTATCTGATATAATCGAAGTTGATGATGTATTACTAATCACAAAAAATAGTGGTGCAATATGCGAAATTCGTAGTAATTTTCTTACTATACGCCAAAAAGAAAAATGGATTACCCTTGGAGATAATGATGGTCCTGCACATATGCATGTAAATTCTGAGATAATAACATCTGCAGAATTTATTCAAGAACAAAAGCCTGATAAAATTAGTTTCAGTATAAGATTTTTTGATGAAAATGATGAGCGTATTGTGGCTGCATTTTTTACAAAGATGTATGATGAATCAAAAAATTTGATTTCTGAAAGAAAATCTCTCTATGATTCATTACATGAAAAATATTCTTCTAAACTTAAATTTTAAAAAAAAATCTTGTCTGAAGAAGACAAGCAAAAAAGTATCAATTTTCTGATTCTTTTTTCTTTTTGTCTTTTTCAGTTTGTATTTTTGCTAATTCTAATTCTTCGTTAGTATGTTTGAATTTTTTCAACTTGATTATATTTGATAATTTCAATATAAAAACTCAACATTTTATTGGGTTGGTAATTACGCGTAATAATTAATATCCTATTGAATAAATTGGTTTTTTGCCCTTTATTCCTAAAATTAAATTCTTGACGGTAATTTTCGCCATTTTTGTTCTAGTTTCTTTTGTAGAACTTCCTACATGTGGTGCTAATACCACATTCTCTAATTTAAGAAATTGATGATTTTTGCTAATTGGTTCTGTTTCAAACACATCTAATCCTGCACCTCCAATTATTTTTTGTTTTAATGCTACTACAAGATCTTTTTCATTTACAACTTTTCCACGTGATGTGTTGATCAAAAATGAAGTTTTTTTCATTTTTCTAAAAATTTTCATATTAAACATTTGATTTGTTTCATCTGTATGTGGTACATGAATCGAAATAATGTCACTTTGAGTAATTAATTTGTTAAATGTAGTATATTTCACTCCTAATTTTTTCTCATCTGTTTTAGAAATTTGTTTTCTGTTATGGTATATAATTTTCATATCAAATGCTTTTGCTCTTTTTGCAAATGTTTTTCCTATTCTACCTAAGCCAATTATGCCTAAAGTTTTACCTTGAAGATCTAATCCTACGTAATCATATGCTCCATAGATTTGATTCCATTTTTGTTTTCTAATTATTCTGTCTCCTTCTGAAATTCTTCTTAACGAATCAATCATTAACGCAAATGCCATATCTGCTGTTGCATTTGTTAAAACATCTGGAGTATATCCAACTCTAATTTTTTTTTCTTTTGCAAATTTTGTATCGATATGATCGTATCCAACACTGAATGTACTAATTACTTTGAGATTTTTTGCTGATTGAATCACTTCTTTATTTATTTGGTCATATGGAAAACAGATTAACCCATCTACTTGTTTAATTTTAGATTTTAATGAATTTTTAGGTATGGGTATTTTTCCTGTATGGACTTCAACTTGAAATTTCTTTTTTAACTCTTTTAATGCAAAATCATGTAATGTTCTTGTAAGAAATATTTTTTCTTTCATCAGTCTTCAGCTTTATCTCAAACCATTTATACGATTTCCTTCTATCTTCATTATGTCTTCTAAAATTGAAGAGGAAGAAGAATTTGCTATTTGTATAGATTGTGGTAATTCTATTGAAAAATGTGTATGTGTATGTCCTTATTGTGGTGAACGTGATAAATGTGAGTGTGCATTATTTGATGCAGCAACAGGTGGATAATTGAAAAATTGTTTACCATGTGGTTATTATTTGAAACAAGGATGTAAATTCTTGTGAGTACTGATTTTACTTGGTTAATTGGTGGTCCACAAGGAAGTGGAGTAGAATCTGGTGCAAATATTTTTTCCAAAGTTTGTGCTCAAATGGGTTATCAAGTATTTGGTAAAAGAGAATTTTATTCAAATATCAAAGGTGAACATAGTTATTTTACAGTTAGAATTTCTGATCAAAATATTCATTCTAATGTTAATGATGTAAATTTGATGGTTTCATTTGATGCTGAAACAATATTTCGTCATTTTGATGAAATTTCTTCTGATGGTGGAATTATTTATGATTCTGAATTAGAAAAAACTGATACTGATAGAGTTAGAACTTTGGATGGACCATTCAAAGAACGATTACATAAATTACTTGAATCAAAAAATAAACCCTTTACTATTGCAGGAGTACTAGAAGTAGCTGAAGAAAAAGGCGTTAAACTTTATCCAGTTTCTTTCAAGAGTTTGCTTGAAACTCTTTCTGAAGAAGTTGATAATCCTAGATTACGTGGTTTAGTTAGAATGTACAATGTACTTGGTGTTTCGTTATCTTTAGGATTAATAAAAATGCCATCCAATTCATTAGTTGATTCAATTGATGATATCTTTTCTAAAAAACCAAAAGTTGCAGAGATTAACAAACAAGCTGCAAGTTTTTCTTACAATTATGCATCAGATAATTTTAAAAATTTTCATTACAATCTAATTGGTACAGAAAAACAACCTGATACAATTCTTGTTCAAGGTCATTTTGGATGTTCATTAGGTAAAATGGTTTCAGGTTGTCGATTCCAATCTTATTATCCTATTACTCCTGCATCTGATGAAAGTGTATATTTAGAATCAAATGAAATTTTAGAAATTGAAAATGATAGACCTGGTTCTACTATAGTAGTTCAAACTGAAGATGAAATTTCAGCCATTGGTATGATGATTGGTGCTGCTCTTACTGGAACTCGTTCATCAACATCTACTTCTGGTCCTGGGTTTGCATTGATGACTGAGGCACTAGGTTGGGCTGGAATTAATGAAGTTCCTGTTGTAATTACTTTATACCAAAGAAGTGGCCCTTCAACTGGTTTACCTACTCGTCATGGTCAAGACGATTTACTTTTTACAGTATTTGCAGGATGTGGTGATTTTCCAAAAATAGTTTATGCTTCTGGTGATATTGAAGAGAGTTTCTACGACACTGGTAATTGTTTCAATTATGCTGATAAATATCAAATCCCTGTCATTCACATGATGGATAAATTTTTGTCAAGTTCTGTTGTAACTTGTCAAAAATTCAATCCAAAGAAAATTTCAATTGATCGTGGAAAATTATTAGATAAAGTTGAAGGTGAATACAAACGATTTGCATTTACTGATGATGGAATCTCTCCACGTTCTAAACTTGGAATGGATAATGGTGTATTTTGGAATACTGGTGATGAGTCTGATGAATATGGACACATTACAGAAGATCCACAAGTTCGTATAAAGATGATGGATAAGAGAATGTCTAGATTAGATTTGGCACTTGAATCTATTCCAACAGATCAACAAGCTGTATCGTTTGAAGTGCATGATTTTACAATAATTTCTTGGGGTTCTACAAAGGGTCCTATTCTTGATGCACAATCTATGTTAAAAAAAGAAGGTATTGATATTGGATTTGTTCAAATAAAACTACTACATCCTTTTCCTACCGAATATGTTAAATCGTTACTCAAAGATGCTAAAGTATTGATTGACATTGAAGCAAATCATTCTGGACAATTAGGTAAGATTTTCAAACAAAATATTACTAGAGATATTGACTATCATATTTTAAAATATACTGGAAGAGGAATGACAAGTACTGAAATTTATGATTCATTAAAGAGAATTGTACAAAATAAGGCTGAAAAGCGGGAGATTCTTAGTCATGGCGCTTAAACTTGCTGATTACAAAACTGATGTGCATAATGATTGGTGTCCAGGATGTGGTGATTTTGGAATTGTAAATGCATTACAAATGGCCTTAGCTGAAATGGGAATTGAACGTGATAAAGCTACTATTTTTTCAGGAATTGGTTGCTCTGGAAAAACATCTCATTTCATTAACACGTATGGTGTTCACACATTACACGGTAGGGTTCTAACTTTTGCCCAAGGCGGTAAACTAGCAAATCCAGACATGACTGTTGTAGCAGTTGGGGGTGATGGGGATGGATTGGGAATTGGTGCTGGTCATTTTGTTGCAGCTGGTAGACGAAATATCGATATGACTTACATTATTTTTGATAATGGTGTTTACGGATTAACAAAAGGACAAGCATCTCCAACACTTAAACTAGGAGAGCAAACAAAATCTCTTCCTTCTCCAAATACAAATTCTAATGTAAATCCTATTGGTCTAGCTGTAGCTAGTGGTTTTACATTTGTTGCACGTGGTTATTCTTATGATGTTCGACATCTCAAAGATTTAATCGTTAAAGCAGTTAAACACAAAGGTCTTTCATTTCTTGATGTATTGCAGCCATGTCCTACTTACAATGATGTTAACACACGCGATTGGTATGCTGGTGTAGATTTAGCAGAAGAATCTATGGAGAGACATTCTAGAATTTACAAGCTTGAAGATACAAAATTTGATCCAACTGTAAATTATGCTGGTGAAGTTGAAGTTAACGAAAAACTCTCTCAAGCTTTGGTTAAATCCCTTGAATGGGGAGATAAAATTCCAACAGGTGTTTTTTATCAAAATGAATTGGTCTCTCCTTTCAGTACTAGATTGACTGATAAAATTCCAAACTATCTTGAAAATCCACCTGCAAAACAAATCATATCTGATACTGGATCACCCAATACTGATATTTCAAAAATTCTTGATTCTTTGAATGTATAATTGATTTTTACTCATTCTCTTTTTTAACTTCTTTCCAGACGTCTCCTCTGAATGTAAATTCATTATCTTTTGATTTTGCTTTATCTAATCTCCATCTAACTGATTCTACATCAAATTTGTAATTGATTTCCCTAACTCCTGCTGGAAGTTTTTTTGGATCAAGATGATGTGGTAACAATTCTATTACAAAATCCATTTTTTCTATTGCATTGTTAAACCACTGTCTTTCTACCACGTCAACTGTAAAGATTATTTTTGGATTTCCTGCAAAATTAATTTTAATTTTTAATGCATTTCGGCTTCCACGTCTTCTTTTGTATTCTTTTAAAACATCTTTTACTTTTTCCCAGCGTTTAAAATCAAACCATTTGAAAAATGCTTCATTAAATTCTAGAGGGATATCTATATTTAGGAAACTTACAAATTCCTCATCATTATTTTCTATTTCTTCTTGTAGAACTGTAAATCTAGAATATAGAAATCCATAAAGGACTTCTATTTCCCAAGGTGAAATTCCATAATACTCTAATTTTGTTTCTAGTGGCTCTGACAATATTAGATTTCATTCAAATTTGTAATTAAATCTTCAATTTTTGTTTAAATTTGACTTCAAAATATTAAAATTATATAGATAAACCTTCTAGGTTAACTATGAAGAAAGAATTTGTTGTAAAAAGTATTGATTCTGCTCCTGACGGAGCACCATATGTTGTACTTTCACTATCCTCACTAAAAGATCTTAAAGATGGAAATCAAAATCCACCTGCTGCTTTTGGTTCACCAAAGGTTATGGGCTTTTCAAACATGAATGATATGATGAAAGACCTTAACAAAATGATGTCTGGTGCTGGTGGTGGTATGGGGATGCAATCTGGTATTACTCAATTAAAACTTGAAATGCATGAATACAAAGAAATGGGACTTTCAGTTGGAGATAAAGTCTTTCTTGAATTAAGTAAAGCAGAAACACTTGGCGTTTAGATAATTTTTTTTATTTTTTTAATTATTATCAAATTGTATTAAAAAACTTCCATCCATACAACACCATTACAGTTCCAATTACAAATAGCATTGGTTTCCACGCAAATACTGGAATTCCTGGAGTTGCAAGTTTTACTTTGTAGTTGTCTATCACTGTTGTAATATTTTTCTTTATTTTGTCGTGCCAGATATTGTAATCTATTTGATATTTTTTCAAAATCTCTTCAACTTCATAAACTACTGGTGTTCTTTGTGAAAACAAGTGTTGAAGATAATCCCTTGACACTTCAACTTCTGCGTGAATTCCAATTCTTCCATTTTCTAAATCTACCATTCTAACGTGCATTTCCCATGGTTTTTTTAACTTCAAGTTTAGACCGCTACCAATTTGATCAGGTTGTTTGTGTTCAAGTTTTACCTTGGTGAATCCCTCTTCTCTAAATATTTTGGTTAATTCTTCAAAACTTTTTTTGACAACGATGTGGAGTTGCTCTACACCTTCTTTGTTATCTACGTGAATTTTATGCTTTAATCCATCAATAAATGAGATCGTTTTTGGATATGTTGTCAAATATTCCATGATTTTTATTTTAAATTCCTCTATTTAAAAAAACTTACCTAGTACCCTTAGTTTTTTGGTGGGTTTGCAAGTCCTCTGACATACACACATTGTTCTGGTGCAATTGCCATTTCTGAAGAATTTATCTTTCTATCTGTAAGTTTAGCACCCGAATTTCTAACTATTGCAAATGGTTTTGATTCTGCACCTTCTCCCATTTTGTGATTTGCAATTGTTGCAAGATTGTCTACAACTGCTTGAAATGTAACTTTCAATGGATTTCCATCAAGATCTTTTTTAGATCTCATATCTAATACTGGTTCTACTCCTGCACATGATATTGCAACTCCTGATGTTCCAATTCTTGCTGGCATCAATCTACTATCAACTAAAATTATTCCCACATGAATTAATGATTTTAAGAAAATTTTTCTTCGAATTTGCTCTGCACTTAGATAAGGATCTGTTGGATATAGAATTGCTTTACCTCTTTTAGCATTTGATTTATCAATACCTGCATTTGGTGCCATGATATTATCTGCTGATGTGATAACAAATCCCCCTATACCTCCAAAAATTTTATCGGATTCTCTTATGATAATTTCTGCAATTCCTGGTTTTAATTGATATTCATCTGCAATTTTCAAACCATATTCTGATGCTTTGATTTTCTCTAAATCTATAATTCTTCCTTGTGAATTTGAGATATATTTTGTTGAAATCACTATGATATCCCCTTCTTGCAATTTTACTTCATTTTTTTCTAGAGTATTTTCTAATTCCTCAAAAATATCAAATTTATTTTCCATTCTTTCTGCTAGTAGAGGTAATACTGTTAATTGCACATTATTGTATACATTCTATTTCTTTTTTATTGTTCTGAAAAGCTTTTAATCCCAAGAGCGAACTTTTTGAATTATGAATATAGTTGAAAAGATCCTTGCACGTGCCTCAGGCAAGTCTTCAGTAGCACCTGATGATGTAGTTTTTGCTGATGTTGATAAAGTAATGATGCATGATGTATCTGGACCTGGTGTACTCAAGGTTTTTGATAAATTAAAGAAACAAGGAATTGCAGTTGATAAATTATTTGATCCTACCAAAGTTTGGGTAGCTGAAGATCACTTTGTACCATCAGCTGATAAACTATCTGCCGAAAATATTGTAAAATTATCAAATTTCACAAAAAATTACGGCATTGAGAAACATTTCAAATATGGAATGGGTCAATATGGTATCTGTCATACTCTATCTCATGAACAAGCAATGGTAATGCCAGGTGATGTTTATGTCGGTGGTGATTCCCATACAAACACAACTGGTGCATTAGGTGCATTTGCAGTTGGTCTAGGACATACTGATATTGCATATGTTTTGTTAAATGGAAATATCTGGTTTAAAGTTCCAGAAACTTACTATTTCAAATTAAATGGAAAATTACCTGATCATGTGATGGCAAAAGATTTGATTCTAAAAATTATTGGAGAAATAGGAAATGATGGTGGTGCATACAGAACAATGCAATTTGGTGGAAGTGGAATTGATGACATGTCTGTTGAAAGTAGATTGACTTTATGCAATATGACAACTGAAGCAGGAGCTAAAAATGGAATTGTAGAACCTGATCAAAAAGTAGTTGACTATCTTTCTGCAAAAGGTGCAACAAATCTTAATTTAGTAAATGGTGATGCTGATGCAGAATACTCTAAAATATTTGAATTTGAAAGTTCCGAAATGGAACCTATGATTGCAAAACCTTTCTCACCTGATAACACATGTGTTGTAGGTGAAGCACCTTCTGTTGAATTAGATAAATCATACATTGGATCTTGTACTGGTGCAAAATACGAAGATTTGGAAGCTGCCGCAAAAGTTCTCAAAGGAAGAAAAGTTAAGATTAGAACTGAAGTTTTACCTGCCGCAATCTCAATTTATCAACGTGCTATGGAAAATGGTCTATTGAAAATTTTCTTAGATGCTGGTGTTACTGTTGGTCCACCTACTTGTGGTGCCTGCTGCGGTGCTCATATGGGAGTATTGGCAAAAGATGAAATCTGTATCAGTACCACTAATAGAAATTTCCCTGGTAGAATGGGTCATGTTGAATCACAAACTTATCTTTCATCTCCAATGGTTGCAGCAGCGTCTGCAGTTACTGGAAAAATTACTGACCCGAGGGATTTGAAATGAAAGGAAATATCATAAAATATGCCCGTGATAATATTGACACTGATGTAATTATTCCTGGTCAATATCTCAAAGTACACGATTATGCAGAACTTGCTACTCATGCAATGGAAGGATTAGATCCTGATTTTCATTCTAAAGTAAAAGAAGGTGATTTTATTTTATCTGGAAAGAACTTTGGATGCGGTTCATCTCGTGAACATGCTCCTATTGCATTGTCTCATTCTGGAGTAAAAGCAATTCTAGCTTTATCTTTTGCAAGAATTTTTTATCGAAATTCTGTTGATGGTGCATTTTTGTTACCTATTGAAATTGATCAAGATGCATATGATGGAATTTCTGAAGGTGATGAAATTGATATTGATGTTTCAAAAAATGAAATAAAAAATATTACCAAAAATCAAACATACAAAATGAAACCTTTCTCTGAAATTATTGGAAAAATAATTGCAGCAGGTGGATTATTCAAGTATAAGCCAGATCAGGATTAAAATGGGAAAAACACTTTTTGAAAAAATTTGGGAATCTCATATTGTTGTTGAAAAACAAAATGAACCTGCTTTAATCTACATTGATAGACATCTTGTTCATGAAGTAACCTCTCCTCAAGCATTTGATGGATTGCGTATGAATAATAGACAAGTTCGACGTCCTGACTTGACAATTGCTACTATGGATCATAATGTTCCAACTAGTGACCGCACTTTGCCTATCTTGGATCAAACTTCTGCTGTTCAAATTAAGACACTAGAGAATAATTGCAAAGATTTTGGAATAAAATTATTTGATATTAACAGTCCTAACCAAGGAATTGTTCATGTAATTGGGCCTCAATTAGGTATAACTTTGCCTGGTTCTACTATTGTTTGTGGAGATAGTCATACTTCCACCCATGGTGCGTTTGGTGCATTAGCATTGGGAATTGGAACTAGTGAAGTTGAACATGTATTGGCATCTCAAACACTATGGTTAGAAAAACCAAAAACATTTGAAGTTAGAGTTGAGGGAAAAAGAAATAATCCTCATGCTGTAACTGCTAAAGATATTATTTTATCAATAATCAAAAATATTGGAACTGCTGGTGGAACTGGTACTGTCATTGAGTATCGGGGTGAAGGAATAACTGATCTTTCAATGGATCAAAGAATGACAATTTGTAATATGTCTATTGAAGGAGGAGCTCGTGCAGGATTAATTGCACCTGATCAAAAAACTTTTGATTATTTACGAGATCGAGAATATACGCCAAAAAATTATGAAACTCTTGTGGATTCTTGGAAAGAAAATCTCAAAACAGATTCTGATGCAATTTTTGATAAACAATTTATTTTAAACATTAATGATATTGCCCCTCAAGTTAGTTGGGGAACAAATCCTGGAATGACTTGCGATGTGGACGAACCAATTCCATCCCCTGATGAATTTTCCAATGGCGATGTTAATCAAAAGAAAGGAGCTGAAAAAGCCCTTGAGTATATGGATCTTAAATCTGGAACTATGATTGAAGATATTACAATTGACAGGGTGTTTATCGGTTCTTGCACTAATGCAAGATTGGAGGATCTTATAGAATCTTCAAAGATTGTTCAGGGACAAAAGGTTGCATCAAATGTTCATGCTATGGTGGTTCCTGGCTCTCAAATGGTAAAAAAACAAGCTGAAGAAATGGGATTAGACAAAATTTTCATTGATGCTAATTTTGAATGGAGAGAGGCTGGATGCAGTATGTGTCTGGGCATGAATCCTGATATTTTGTCACCTGGTGAACGATGCGCTAGTACATCAAACAGAAATTTTGAAGGCAGACAAGGTAATGGTGGTAGAACTCATTTGGTTAGTCCTGTGATGGCTGCAGCTGCAGCAATTAATGGTCATTTTGTAGATGTAAGGAAATTGGATTTGAATTAATATGGAACCATTTCAAAATGTCAAAAGTATTGTTACCCCCCTTGATAAAGTAAATGTAGACACTGATCAAATAATTCCAAAACAATTTCTAAAATTAGTTCAAAAATCTGGATTTGGCAAGTTTTTATTTTTTAATTGGAGATATGATGAAAATGAAAACATGAAATCTGATTTTATTTTAAATGATCCTAAATATGATGGCTCAAAAATTTTAGTAGCTGGTGATAATTTTGGTTGTGGTTCTAGTAGAGAACATGCTGTTTGGGCTCTGGATGATTATGGCTTTTCTGTAATAATTTCATCATCCTTCGCTGATATCTTTTTTAGCAATTGTTTTAAAAATGGAATTTTGCCTATCTCATTGGAATCTGAAATAATTCAAAAACTCTTACAAGAAACTAATGTTGTTGAAGTGGATTTAGAAAATCAAATAATTAAAACACCTTCTGAATCTATCTCCTTTACAATTAATTCCCATAAGAAAAAAATCCTTTTAGAAGGTCTAGATGATATTGCACAAACTTTTCAATATGTGGATGAAATATCTGAATTTGAAAAAAAGTCTACAGTCCCATCTGTTTTATGATTTTCGTTACTATTTTCTCGTTTCTCTCTAAAATCATTGGTGATTCTGCATCAATCCACTCTCTATCTCCTATATCGTGAGCACTAATTTTGCCTTCTTTTGATAATTGTTGTAAAATATCAAATGACAAATTCACTTGTTTTTGTTTCTTCTTCTTTATTTTTTGAATAATTTCTTTTCCTAACATGTAGATTCCTAGACATTCTGATAATTGTAATTTCATAATTGGTTTTTCTTTGAATTCTGTAATTATTCCATCTTTTACTGTTGCAAAACCCGTCTCTTCTTTTCTTTTTGTTCTAGTTGCTACACATGCAAAACTATTTTTTTCTTTGAATTTATCTCTCATTTTTTTTACATCAATTGCACATAGATTATCTACAAACCATAATAGAAATTGTGATTCATTTTTTAGTTCTTTTTCAATATGAAGTAAATCTCCTCCAGTGCCACTTTGTGAATCTTGAACAAATTTTATATTTTTTTGATTGCCGTAGTAGTTTTTAATTTGACCTCCTAATCCGTCATAATCTGAAATTATGATTATTTCTTTAATAAAATTAAATGATTTCAAATATCTTACAACATAATCTATCAATGGTTTTCCGTTGATTGGGGTCATAGCTTTTGGAAAATATTCTGTATATGGTTTTCCACGGGTACCTTTTCCCCCTGCTAAAATTACAGCTTTCACAGTCTAACGGTATGATTTCTGTTTTCTTCTTCTTGCACCAGGTCCGCCAAATTTCTTTGGTTCTTTTTGTCTGGCATCTCCACTTACTAGATATTTATCAAAATCAGTGATTCTTTTTCTGAGGTCTTCTCTAGTTGATTTTGGAAAAGGGTGATCTTTAGGTTCTTTTTTTGACTTTGTCCAACCTACTAGTGCTCTGGTGATTCCAGTTGCAATTGCACTGGCTTGTCCCATGTAGCCTCCTCCTCTGACTCTAATTGAAATATCAATTTTATCTCTTAAATCCCCTGTAATTTCGAGTGGTGCTAAAATAATTTCACGAGCAGTTTCTTGTGGAATCATTTCAACTGGAACATTATTGATTCTAACTTTACCTACTCCTTTTGTAATGTATACGTGTGCACTAGCTGTTTTTCTAGTTGCAAAATAAATTTCAGTTTTTGGAATCATTTTATTCGGTCCATCCTATTACTCTACATATTTCTGCTAATGTTGTATAATTAGATGCTTCTCTTTTGATTAGTGCTTTTTCAAATTGAATTTTTTCAATTGGTTTGGTGTCGTTTGGTGCACCGATGTAAGTTCTTAATCTTTGAAATGCTAATTTACCTGATGGCTTTCTATCAAATGGTAACATTTGACGAATCATTTTTGCAATAATTGTATCTGGTCTTCTATAGTGTACTGGTCCATGTTTGTAATTGATGATACTGTTAATTTCTAAAAATTCTCTATACTCTTGTATTTGGTTTGATCTTGTTCCACTCATCATAATTTTTTCACAGTTAATCACTGTAACTCTGTGGCCTTGCAATAGTAGTTTAGCTACATTTGATGATAATCTACCTGCAATGTGATTTGTTGCATCTACAACAATTGGTCTGTCTGTTCTAACTACTACTTCTTGTTTTGAAGTATTTGAATTTCTTCCAGCTGGTTTGTTAATTCTTCCATTAGCCAAGTAGTACGACTCCTTTACCTGTAGGGTTTTGTTTGATTAAATCTGTATGTGTAATTAATTTTCCACCGTTTTCTAATACTTTAGCTGCTGCAGCATTTGAAATTGAAAATGCACATAATGTAATTTTGTGTGATACGGTTCCTGTACCTAGAACTTTACCTGGAAATACCACTGTGTCGTTTTCTTTAGTTAATTCATTAATTCTATTCAAATTGATATCTCTTCTTGCGATTGATGGTTTAAGTGCGTATTCTGCTAATTTCTTCCAAATTGGAGCATCGTTTTTAGTTGATGCTTTTTTGAGATCGCTTGCCATACGTATAACAACTTGATTAGTCATGTGAATAATCCGGCTTAAAACCCAAATATAATGTCTATGCTTGTATTATTCTTCGATATTGTTGATCATATCTTTGAATTCGACAACCCTTCTACCTACTTCTTGAACCCCTTCGAGAACAATTTGTTCTGGATTTAAGGCTCCTGTAGATTCTACAGTAAGAATTTTCTCATCATCTTTGTTCGTATCTGTAAGTGTTGCAATGTTTGAGGAATTCCATTTTGCATGTTCTGTTCCACGTCCTAGTCTTGCATAGCATTCAATTTTGATTTTTTGACCTGGAGCTAATTGAACAATTGGAATTTTATCTGAAACTGGCTTTACTGTGTCATCTTCTGATGATAACTCACTAGACAGAACTGCTCTGGTTTGATCTGATTCTCCAGAATCTAAAACTAATAGAATTTTACAGTTTGAGCAACCTGATTCACTTTGACAATCACATTTTGATGGTTCGTTGAATCTACTAAGATCTGTTTTTAATGGAATTAATCCTAATCTGTGTGCTAATCCTTCATCTGGTAATACTGAAGTGTTTTCAATAATATCTACTGTATCTATTGCAAAAACTGGAACTCCGTTTAAACATACTCGTCTAAGTGCATTTGCATATTGTAGTGGAACTCCTTTTAGCTTTATAGCTATTTTTTCAGAATCTTTACTAATTACGTCTAATGATGACAAATCTTGTTGAAAATCGTCAAAGTGCACATAAAAATCTAGCTAGTTTTACGTATAGATAAATACCAAATTATAATACATAATTTAGAAATGGCTGATACGACTGTAGTTAGATTTTCTTTTGAAGGGGAAAAATTTGAAATTTTAGTTAAACCTGATCCTGCTTTGGATTACAAATTGGGTAAAAAAAAAGATATTTCTGCAGTTTTGATATCTGATGAAATTTACACTGATTCTGGAAAAGGTACCAAACCTTCTACTGAAAAACTACTTGCAGCCTTTAAGACTGAGGATAAAACTGAGATTGCTCAAATAATGTTTGAGAAGGGTGATCTTAACCTTACCACTGATCAAAGAAGAAAAATGATTGATCAAAAGAGAAAACAAATCGTTGAATATATCGCTAAAACATATGTTGATCCTAGAACTCACTTACCTCATCCTCCATTGAGAATTGAACAAGCCATGAAGGATGGTCGTGTTTCAATTGAACCCCAGAAAAATGTAGAAGAACAAGTGAAAGAAATTGTTGAAAAACTACGCTCAATAATT
>CALCPD010000003.1 GCA_937897875.1 uncultured Nitrosopumilaceae archaeon | reverse complement strand
TCTGGTGTTGGTTCTGGTGTTGGTTCTGGTGTTGGTTCAGGTTCTGGTGTTGGTTCAGGTGCTGGTGTTGGTTCAGGTTCTGGTGTTGGTTCAGGTTCTGGTGTTGGTTCAGGTTCTGGTGTTGGTTCAGGTTTAGTTCGAGAGTCAAATTCGGATAAAATATCTTCTGCGTCATTTGATTTGTTATTAGTACTCATATGAAATTCCTATTACAACAAAAGGACTTTATCTTTTATTTAATTTTTCAGGTGCTTTCCTTGTAAATAGTCCTGAAATAATTTTTCAAGATCATCATCAGAAGGGCATTTTTTGATTTGTTCAACCAAATCAGGTTCCTCAATCTCATAGCAATTCATCATATCTTGAGAATCTTTGAATACCAGCATGGCCTTATTTTTAAAAATACAATGATATAGTTTTTCAGATTCCATTTTATCAGGATTAAAATTTACACCATTTTCATCAGCAGATACAGGATAATCCATGCCAATACTAGATCATCTCAATATTTAGATATTAACTTGGTAGCATAAATGTAATTTTTTTAAAGTCATGCAAAATACAATAATAATCAAATTAACGTAGACTTAGTATTGGAAAGAATAGTTTTCCACATAGATTTTGATTATTTTTATGCTCAATGTGAAGAAGTAAGAAAACCAGAATTAAAAACAAAACCAGTATGTGTTTGTGTATTTTCAGATAGAGGAGGAGATAGCGGAGCTATTGCAACTGCAAACTATACAGCTAGAAAGTATGGAGTAAAATCAGGAATACCAATTTCATTTGCTAAAAAGAAACTGGAACAAAGGAGTGATGCAGTATTTTTACCAGTAGATTTTGAATATTATTCTGAAATGACTGAAAAGGCAATGAAAATAATGAAAGAGAATGCAGATATTTTTGAATATGTTGGAAGAGATGAAGCATATTTGGATATTACAAAAAGAGTTGAAGGGGATTTTGAAAAAGCTATTCATCTTGCTCAACAAATTAAAAATAAGATAAGACTTGAAATGAAATTAAGTTGTTCAATAGGAGTTTCATCAAATAAATTAATATCAAAGATAGCTTCAGATTATGAAAAACCAAATGGATTAACAGTTGTAGAACCAGATGGAATTGAGCAATTTTTAGAACCACTTAGCATTAGAGTAATACCAGGAATTGGAAAAAAAACCGAACAAAGATTTAAAAAAATGAATTTAGAAACGATTGAAGATTTAAAAAAAATAGATGTGTTTACATTAAATAAAGAATTTGGAAGAAAAAATGGAACTTACATGTATAATGCAATTAGAGGAATAAATAATGAACCAGTAAAAGAGAAAGAAGAAAGTATACAATACAGCAAAATAGCAACTTTAAAAAAAGATTCAAAAGATCCTAAATTTCTATTAGGGAATTTACAAGAATTATGTAAGCAGGTTCACGATGTAATTAAAAAAAATAATAAAATGTTTAAGTCAATAGGAATACATTTTGTACAATCAGATTTAACAAATAAATCAAAATCAAAAATATTAAGAAACTCAACAAACAATCTAGAAGAATTACAAAGGAATGCAGAACAATTACTACTAGATGCATTAGACAATCAAACAATGACAATTAGAAGATTAGGAGTCAGAGTAGCAGATCTTACAGAAACCAAAGAACAAAGCAATATTACAAATTATTTTTAAATTAAAAACTCAATTTTTTAGATTATCAGATTCTAATTTTTTTAGACGTCTAGATTCTATAACTATAACGACCAAAATAAAAGCAAATAGCCATGGCAAGAACATTATCTCACCTGCAATTTTATGATATTCTTCCCATGCAACAGGATCAGTAGTAACCTTGAGAGCATACCACGATAATGAGAAAATACGAATTAAATTAACAATTATGGTACCAACAATACCTAAAATAAAATAAATAATTTTGCGATTTTTTGGAATATTCATTTTTAACATAAATGCACCAATTACTAATGAAAAAATGATTATACTGTGAACCCCAGCAGAAGGCCAGAAAACTTGTAGTGCCATGGATCCATGATCACCACGCAAGAACATTATATTATCACGAGCTATTGCAGTTCCCAAATCAAGGAAAGTGATTATCCAAACATTAGCTTGAACAAAATAAGGAACAACATATTGTAATGGACCAAGTGTATCATAAGGAAAGAAAGCATCAAGTGAAAGAATTATTGCAGTTCCACTAAGAAAAATTGGACCAGCAGGAGCAATTCGTATCCAACGTTTTCCAAAGAAAATAGTTAAACCAACAACAATGAAAATAGCCATAATTATGAAATCCCACATCCAAGTCCAAGAGTAAATTAATTGAACATCAAAGTGTGTAGCAGATTCAATAAGAAATTCTCTTAAACCATATTCTAATGAAAGTAAATAACCAATTGTCAATAATGCAAAAGGAATTACTGAAAATAATCGTTTTTTAGAAATAATAATTTTCAAACCAATTAATTCAGCAACAACAAAAACTAATGCAAAAAAGTAACCACCTCTACCTTCATTCCAACTCCAAGCAATGGAATCAGGGAAAGCGATCATTGCAAAAAGAATTGGACTGGAAATAATAAAAATACCAAAGAAAAGATTCCAATTTTGCATATGAAATTATCTTAAAATGGTAAATAAATATCTGAACGTGATATTAAATTCTAAATTATTTTAATATAAAATAGGAATAGAAAATCAGTCTTCAGATTCTTCTATTTCATCAGGATCAGAGTCTCTCCTGCTAGGCCTTATTGGAATATACATTATTGTCACAATTAACAACATATGGACTAGATGATACAGTCTAAGGTTGTAAAAATTTACCTAATTGGTAATTTCTAATCCATCAAAGTTAATTTGGAATATCACATTCAGTTTTTAAAGATTTGATCGTTGTAAAATAAGTTATAATGAGAATCACTATTGCAACAATTCTAATTGGAATTTCATAATTGGTCAAAAATGCAGTAGTTGTTGCACCAACAGTACCAAATGTCGAGATTACAGCAAATCCAATAGGACCACAACTACATGCACCAGCAGCAGAACCAATAAAGGTGCCAAAAATACTACCACTCATTTTGTGTTTTGAATTTTTTAAATTAATTATTCTAAATAAATTCATTGAAATAACTAAAGCAGATAAACCTGAAAGTGCAGTAATTAAAATAAATCCCAATTCACTTCCAGAAGGAATATGTGTTACAAAATAAGGTTCCAGAAAAATAAATTCTGAAATAAGTAACAAACTAAACATCATAATTAAAAAAATTATCACAGATATTACAATAAATTTTAAATTTGAAAAAATAACTTTTAAAATTTCTATCATTTAAATCATAGAATCCAAAATTTTCTGAAATACAGAAAATGGTTGTGCACCACCAATTTGTGTTTGATTATAATCAGAATCAACTATAAAGAATCCAGGAGTTCCTCTAACACCATTATCTCGTGCTTGTTGAGAATTGTACTGCACACGTTTTGAATATTTTTCAGAATCAAGACATTCATTAAATAATTCCATATCAAGATTCAAATTAAATGCAAAAGCTTTCAATCTTTCAGAACTTGCCCAACCATTATCAATTTTAGATTCTTGTGAAGTGTACAATGAACTATGGTACTCCCAATACTTGTTTTGATCATCTGCACAATAAGTTGCCTGAGCAGCTTTTGGTGAATCTCTACCTAAAAATGCAAAATCAACAAAAACTAAATTCACTTTTCCTGTTTCAATATAATCACGCATTATCATAGGTTTAGTATTAACAAACCAATTATGACATTGATGACATTGATAATCACCAAATTCAACAATAGTAACAGGTGCTAAAGGATCACCCAAAATTGGCGAGCCCATAGCAGTAGAAATACTTCCATGAGTTCTAGTCATATCAACATCAAATGTTTCATTAGTTGATGAAGACATAGATGCCACAACTCCCACAATTATAGAAATTACAATTATACCTAAAATTGCACCTTTCTTATTCATTAATTAATCAATAAGAATGAGTTAAAAAAACTTATTCTAAATTATGAGAAGATTTTTTTTTAAATAAATTAACAAACTTATCAATTACAGTATCAATAGGGCACACATCACATGGAATGGTAGATGAATGAGTTTCAAGATGTTTAAGAAATTTTTCACGAGAATTTAAAATTAAATCACATTTTTCACAATAGATTTTTGTATTATTAGAATTAGAAAATTTTTTCATGAATAAAGTGTAAAATAATTACTTATAAAGATCATGTAGAAAATAAATTAAAAATCACAGATAATGAATTCTCATATGAACATTAAGTTCAACTTGATATTGAGTAATAAAACCACAGTGAGTACATGAAAACATATTTCCTTGTTGTGTGTTAGAATCATGTTTTAGTACCTTACCATTTATAGAAGTAATATTGATAAATTCATTTTTAGAAATTACAGCAAAATTAGAACCTTCGTTAATAGAATCAAAATATTCTCTAATTGCAGATATCACTGATTCAATTTCCAAAACATCATCATCATCTAAAGTAGAAAGAGTAAATTGATGATTCTTCAAAGTAGGAATTGCTTCAACTTTATCAGCAACATAAACTAGTAATTCATTTTGAACTGATGAAACATCTTTACAATCAATTGTGAGCATAAAATTGCAATGATTCATCAATATTTTAGTTTAACAGTAATTTGAAAATGATTATTATGTATCAATATTATAAATGAGAGTATATGGGAAATTCTGAAACATTTGGAGTTCAAAAAGGACACGGAAAAGAAATAGTAGAATGGTTGAACGAACAATCAAAGACACAAAAAACCAAACTAGAAGCAAGATTATACAATTATGAAATTTCAACAAAAAACTTTGGAGATTTTGAAATGTTTTCATGGATGGGCGATGTACAAATTGCAAGAAGAATGATAATCAAAGCTAGTAAGAAATTTAAAATTAAAGTAATTGAAGGAGGGTACAAACCAAAAGAGAAAGTGTTTAAAATGAAAAAATTTGATTTTGCTAAAGTCAAAAAAGGAGATAAAACAATTGGACAGATAGAATTTGCTGTTTCACGATTTGGAA
The DNA here is from genome assembly GCA_937897875.1 of uncultured Nitrosopumilaceae archaeon. Taxonomy (GTDB): domain Archaea; phylum Thermoproteota; class Nitrososphaeria; order Nitrososphaerales; family Nitrosopumilaceae; genus Nitrosopumilus. The sequence continues at coordinate 11,133 of CALCPD010000003.1, read as the reverse complement.
ACGCTCAGTGGGAAATACAAGATGAAGAGCGCCATTAAGTTGAAAAACAACATGGAGAGAATTCAATGAAAATAGGAATTATAGGAATAGGCATGTTAGGTGAAGCAGTTGCAGAAAATTTACTAAATTTAGGATATGATATTTCAGTATACAATAGAACAAAAGAAAAAGCAAGAGGCGTGGAAATAAAAGGTGCAACAATAATGAGTTCACCAAAAGCAGTTGCAGAAAATGCAGAATTAGTTATAATCATAGTTAAAGATGCAGTTGCAGTTAGGGAAGTGTCATTTGGAAAAAATGGTATTATTGAAAGCACAAATAAAAAATTAATTGTTGCAGATATGAGTACAATTGATTCAGTTGAATCAAAAAATATTGCAAATGAATTTCAACGAAATAAGATTCAAAAATTAGAAATTCCAGTAATGGGAGGCCCAAATGTTGCAATAACAGGGAAATTAGTCATGATGGTATCAGGGCCAAAAACTAGTTTTGATTATTGTAAAGAAATATTTGATAAAATTGCAAATAAAGTATTTTTTCTGGGAGAACAAGGTACAGCAAATTCAATCAAACTTGCGATGAATCTACAAATTACAATGTTAGCATTATCATTATCGGAAGGAATAACATTAGTTGAAAAATCAAAAGTGGATCCAAAAATATTTTTAAAAGTTTTGAATTCAACATATTTTAAAACAGGAATGAGTGAAAATAAAGCATTTAAGATGATCAACGGAGATTATGATGCAACATTCACAATGGCTAATTTAAAAAAAGATATTACAACCATGACAAATACTGCTAAAGAATTAGGAATAAAATTACCAATGATTAGCAAAGCTGAAGAAATTTATGAAAATGCAATAAACGAAGGATTAGGAAACTTAGATTATACAAGAATTATAGAGTATATTAAAAAAATTAACAATTAACATAATTAAGAAATCAAACGATTTCTTTTTAAATATCTACAATAAGAAAATCCAAAAATCAACATACTGATTCCAGTAACAGTACTCCACATAAGAAAAGAAGTTAGATCAAATTCAGACATAAATGATAAAAGAATTTGAAACATCTAAAGTTTAGGATACGAGAAAAAAAGAGATAGATCAGCCATGAAATGATTCTGAAACATCTAAATAGATTTGAGATTGACAAGATTTATGCCTGAATTCAGATGCGAAGATTGCGGAAAAAGACTATTTCATGAAAATGAAACAACATTAGAAGTTGAAAAAACAATTCATTCAAAATTCTGTAGAAAAACTAAAGGAGAAACCCATAGCTATATGCACAGAGATCCAGCACATATGGAAACATTCGACGTAGAAAGAGAGAATGACACTACAGGCGAACCAGTGTTAAAAAAATAAAAATTTTAGATATCCTCAAAATTATATCCTAGATAGTTATCATGAAGTTTACTTGTCTGAAGAGCACGATTATGATTTAGTCATTGTAGGAGGGGGTCCAGCTGGATCATCAGCAGCATTTGCTGCTGCAAAAAATGGAATCAAAGTTGCATTAATTGAAAAAGAAAATGACATTGCAGAGACAGTAAGAACCAGTGGAGTCACATGGATTGAAAGCATTAAAGAATTTGGAATTCCAAATGATTGTTACAATCCAATTAAAAATTTCTCATTTGTGTCACCAAATAATCAAGTCACAATCAGAGACTCAGTAGCAACAGCTGCAGTATTAGATGTAAGAAAAACATATCGATGGTTATCTAACGAAGCAAAAAAAGTAGGAGCAGATATTTTTGTAAAAACTAACATTAACGGAGTAATTAAAAATGAACAAAATGACATTGTAGGGGTTAGCGGCATAGGAGTTAACGGAAAAATAGTATTTCATGCTAAAGTAATAATTGATGCTACAGGATTCACATCTACGATTTCCAAGGCAATGGGTTTTGTCACACAATGGAAAAGGTTTGGTGCAGGTGCAGAATATGAAGCAAAAGTAGAAAACGTAGACTCTGAAACGTGGTGGCTAATGGTTGGGCAGGAGTATACACCTGCAGGGTATGCATGGATTTTTCCATTAGGAAATAATACTGTTAGAATAGGGGTCGGAGTAGGAAAACCAGAATCAAATGTAGATCCAACTCAAAGACTCAAAGAAATAATAGAGAAAAAATTAGGACCAATAGAGAAATTGGGAAAAATTACACCAATAGAATTTCATTATGGATTAATTCCAAATGATGGGCTATCACGTAAAACAGTTTTTAATAATTTAATTTTAGTAGGAGATACTGCAGGGCAAGCTAATCCTTTAGTTCTAGAGGGCATCAGATACGCAATAAAATTTGGCAGAGTTGCAGGGGAAGTAGCATCAAATGCAATTAAAAATAAAAAAACAGATGAAAAAGCATTATACCCATATGAAGAAAATTGGAGAAATGCAATTGAATCTAAAATTAACTCTGCAGGAAAAGTTCAAGACAGATGGATAGGGTTATCAGATAAAGAATGGGATAAAGAATTAGACATAATCAAGGAACTGAAAACAGAAGAATTTTTAGATTTTATAAAAGCAGATTTCGGATTATCGAACATGGTTAAGTTGGCAATGAATCATCCAAAATTAGCAGTCAGACAATTATTTAATTTAGTCAAAGGGAAGTAGTACATACCAGAAATATTCAAACAATACAATAATTTTTAAAAATCATGCCATAGCAACTGCAGGAATACAGAAGCTAGGCATGATTTTAGGCACAGATATGTTCTGGTTGGTCGATTTGGACATACATAACGAATGAAATTGCTCAAGAGTCAACGTAGAACAGGTTTTACAAATCATAGATGTGCATTTGAAGCAATGTAGACATGTTGTTGCTTCAGCAAGACACCCACCACAGTTTCTACAAGATTCATCAGGCAATTTCTTTTCAAAATTATTTATTAAAAATTAGTTATAAGGAGCACGTAGAATTTATTCGAATGAATCATCAGTATCAAGAAGATTATAATTGAATAAAAAACATGAGGAAGTATGGATAATGTAAGTAAGAAATTTGATGAGTGGGCAATAAACGGAAAAGCAGAATCAATGGAAAAAGGACACGGAGTAAATGTTTTAAAATTTTTGAAAAAAACTTCATTTGATAAACCATTTTCATTTTTAGATGTAGGATGTGGAAATGGATGGGTTATCAGATACATATCAAATATGTCAACATGTAAAAAAGCAGTTGGAATAGACAAAAGTAAAAAAATGATTATTCAATCAAATAAAAAAATTAAAAATAATAAAGAAAATTTTGTTTGTACGGACATAGAAACATGGAAGTATACAGGTAAATTTGACTATGTTTTTGCTATGGAGTCAATATATTATTCAGATTCAATTGAAAAAGCAATTAAGAAAATTTTCAAATTAGTAAAACCAGGTGGAAAGTTTTTTTGTGGTACAGATTTTTATACAGAAAATAAGGCCACAATCAAATGGGCCAACATCATGAAAATTCAAATGCATTTACATTCAAAAAAAGAGTGGAAAGAATTTTTTAAAAATGCAGGTTTTATTACACATACAAAACAAATCAAAGATTTGAAAGGTAATGAGAAATGGAAAAAAGAATTGGGGACATTATTCATCATAGGCACAAAACCTACAAAGTAATATTCAAATCACATTAGAAAGTACAAAGGAACATGTGAGCTGGAGCACGACACGCTGCTACGGCAGAGGAAACTCCTCCCTCCATACAGGAAATGTGATCTGGAGATAGATAATCAGAGATGGTTGGCAACGGAGCAGAAAAGAATCCAATATGGCGCACAGTGATGGTGAAAACCTGAGGTTTCCATAAAAGGAATGAAACAGACGACCCACATGGAGCAAAGCCAAACAGAACCCTAGGATCCTGTACCAGGTTCAGGTAGGCTGCAAAGCGAAATATCGTGAAAACAGAAGGAGGGTTACTCCCAGCACACATATTTTTTATATTATTTTAAAATAGAATTATTCTTAATCTAAGTTCTAACTCATTTCACGAACTTGTTCTTTACAGATATCTGCATTACAACCACATGTTGCGTCACATAGACATGAACCCTGCATTTCACAATCGCATTCAGAACCAATTTCTGAGGATGCAGCACAACCACATGCAGCTTCTTCACCACTAGATGGCATAGTTTGTTCAGGTACAGTTTCTTGTGGGGTAGTTTCTTGTTGGGTAGTTTCTTGTTGGGTAGTTTCTTGTTGGGTAGTTTCTTGTTGGGTAGTTTCGTAAACACTTCTTGTTTGTGCATAATCAGTATCATCTTTCAAATGAGCTTCACCTCTATTGGTCTGATATCCACCAGATGATGCACTAGTTTGATATCCAACTAGATTGCTAGGGTCAATTCCTTGCTGTCCTTGTACTTGGTTTTTCATTGATCTGCTACTGATAAAGAAAAATCCAATACCTGCTACTGCAGCTAATCCAGCCATGCCATAAATAATCATAATTGGGAAACCACCAGTTGACGTTGTCATATAATCCTCAGGAGGAGTTGGAGTGACACCAATAATTTCAACACCATCTAAAACATCTAAAGCACCAAATCCAATGGAAGACAAGTTTGCAGTATCAGTGGATTGAACACTTCTTACAATATACATCTCATCAGCCATTACTTCTGCTTCAAAGACACGTTCGACTTGTCTACCTTCTCTAATACTACTTTCACCCATAGTCCAACTTGAAACAACAAAGCCTTGAATGGAGTCATCTAATCCAAATGTATTTGCGTCAGCATTGATTCCAGTAGGATCAAATAAGAAATGCCAATTAGTTAATGGTTGTTCTACAATAAAATGAGCGTTAATTAGTTCTCTATTCAAAACATTTTCAGCTTCAGTATCAATAAAAGTATTGTAAAGAATTGGTTCTTCAGTTTTCAAAGTATCTAAAGGAATATTGATTTCAACACCATCAATAATAATAGAAGATGTAGCGGTCAAACCTCTCCATCCTAAATCAACTAATTTTTTTTGAGAATCCTCTGTAATAATATAATCAGTAATAGTTCCTTCTAAAATTACACGGTAATCAATAGAAGTTTGTAAATTTCTACCAGTTAATTGAAATTCATATAATACGTTCAAGTCAGAAACTCTTGCTTGACTTCCATCTTGTTGAATTCCGTCGTTAAGTTCATTCATTAATTTTTGAACGCCAGGGTTTGTGGCATCAGCAGTTCCAGCAGTTTTCCATTGAGTTCCACCTAAAGCATCAAACAAATCACCACCATTTGGATATTCAATAAAGACAGTTTTGAGATAACTCATTTTAAATGGAGATTCAGCATTATTTGGATTAAGTGTGGTATCTAATTGTGCAGCCCATGCAGGTCCACTCGTACTAATAACAATAAGTCCTGCCAGTAAAATGGTCATTAATACTGCTTTAGTCACGACTAAAAATCACTAAATAGCCGTAATAAACTTATCCTAATCATATAGAACAAATACCAATTTAACGAAATTAGGATCTTCTAAAAAGTAATATGGAGTAAGGATAATGAAATATTGTTTTAGAGGATATGATATGATTACAGTGTTAGCAGGAGGAACGGGATCGGTTAAGCTCGTTAGAGGATTAGTTGCTCAAGAAAAAAAAGTCAATGTAATTAGCAATGTAGGAGATAATTATTGGTTATACGGACTTTATGTATGTCCAGACATTGATACAATAATTTATGGGTTAGCAGATTTGTTGGACCAAGATAAAGGGTGGGGAATTAAAAAAGATACATTCAACTTTAAACGTCAAATGGAAGTATTTGGGGAAGAAACATGGTTTGGAGTAGGAGATAGAGATGCAGCTACACATTTGATTAGAACAAATATGTTGAAAAATGGTAAAAATCTTAGTGATATCACCAAATGGATGTGTGAGAAATTTGCAGTTACAGCAAACATTATTCCAGTTACTGACAATACAGTTGAAACAAGAATTACTACAAACAAAGGAGAATTACATTTACAAGAATATTGGGTAAAACACAGAGGAATGGATCCCGTAGAAGGAATTCAATACGTTGGAGCAGATAAAGCAAGACCAAACCCAGAGGCCATCAATGCAATACATGATTCAGATATGGTCATACTAGCACCAGGCAATCCACTCACATCAATTGGTCCAATGTTACAACTAAAGGGAATTAGAAAAGAATTATCAAAAATGAAAAAGAAAGTTGTTGCAGTAAGTCCATTAATTGGAGATAATTCAATTAGCGGTCCGGCTGCAAAATATATGCAAGCAGCAGGAATAGAATCAAATGCATATGGATTAGCAAAAATGTATTCAGACGTATGTTCAAATGTTGTGGTAGATACAAAAGATAAAGCACTTGTAAGTAAAATCCAAGGATTGGATATGAAAGCATATGAAACAAAAATCACTATGAAAAATAAATTGGCAGAAGAAGCATTAGCAAATTTCATTTTAAAACAAGTGCACGTTTAATTTGAAAATAGCAGCAATTATCCCAGTTAAGACTTTCTCAAATGCTAAAACACGATTAAAGTTACCTCCAAACAAAGTTGAGGAATTATGTAAGATCATGTTAGAAGAGATTTTACAAACATTATCAATATCACCACAAATTGAAAAAATACTATTAATTACAAAAGAAGAAAAAGCAATAGAAATAGGAAAAAAATTCAACACCATTACAATAATTGATGAAAAAGAAGAGAGTGTGAATCATGCAGTTTCTCTTGCAGATGAGTATCTATTAGAAAATGGTTTTAATGCATCAATTGTATTTCCCCAAGACATACCATTTATCAAAACACAGGATATTGATTTTATATTAAAACATCAGCTGCACCCAAATTTTGCAATAATTGTCCCGTCACGAAATTTTGATGGAACAAATGCACTTGTAAGAATGCCAATCAATTTAATGAAAACACACTATGACAATGACAGTTACAGAAACCACATGATTACAGCAAAAGAACACACACTAAATGTTGCAATGGTCTTTGTTAAACGAGTAATGTTAGATGTGGATAGTCAAGAGGATTTAGAATTTTTATTAGAACAAAATGAAAAACCAGAATTAGTAGAAAAAATTAAAAAAATTCTAAATTAAAGATTTTTTTAAGTAAAATTTATTTAAAATTAAAATAATTACAGCTAAAATTCCAGATGATAAAAATAAAAATTCTAGTGTAAACATAAAGGGGTTAGTAAATGCAGTCTCTAAAGATACATAATTTATTTGAGAAATAAAATGAGCACATGCAAAAATAAAATAATTTGTAGCCCAATGAATTAATAAAGATGCAACAAACCCGTATCTAAAATAAACATAACCCAAAATAATACCACCAGCAGTTGCTTGAGCAAATTTACCCTCAGTCCACGAATCACCAAATGCAATATGAGCAAAGCCAAATGCAATGCCTACAAAAGCAATTACAAAAAAGGCTTTTTTAGAATCAAGTATATTTAATGAAGAAGGAGTCCACAAACATTTTAAAAAATATGAAAAAGAGGCACGACCTGAGTACAACACGAATAAAGGGATTCCAATCAAGAGTATGCGAAAAACAAATTCTTCCAGTAAGGGGGCAAGAGAAACATAGAAAAATTGAATTAAGTTGTTATCACCAAGAGGAGGAACAGTAATAATTCCAAAAGATTCTTGAATGAAATTAATTAATGCAGAAATTAAAACTAGTATAGATAACCATTTTGTCATAGCAAACATGTAATTTACTTTAACATCATACTCCCCCCTCGAAATTAAAGACGATATAGATTTTAGAAAATTTTGTTTTGGACCCAAAATAGAAAATACAAAAATAGCAAGATAAAATACCCACAAAATTACAAATGCATCACCAATACTTAGTTCAAAAGAAGATTGATAGAAACTAGTTTCACGAAATATATCTAAATGAGTAACAGGATAATCATAATTGATATCATCACCAATATCAGTTTCAAATACAACATAGATTCCAATAGGAAATGAAATTACAAGTAATCCAAAAATAACGGATAATAAAGCAGTAAAAGGAATTCCAAATAATTGAAGTATCTTATTTGGATTTTGCAATTTTTCTAATGTAGTTCTATAGTATCTTCAGCAAAACCCAGATGGACAAGAGTATCTTTGATTGTATCTCTATGATCCCCTTGTAGGAAAATATAGCCTTCTTTTGCAGTACCACCACAGGCATATTTATTTTTAAGATCTTTGGCAACAGTTTCTAAATTATTTAATTTTGGATCAAGACCCTCAATCATAGTACCTTTTTTCTTAAATCGTCTAGTTTCCAATCGAATTATAATTTTAGTACTATCTTTTGCAAGTTCCCCACATGCACACAAGTCTTCAGGTAGACCACAAGTATTACAAATTACTGCCATACGTTCGAAATGGATTCAATGAATCGCACTATTAAGCCTTCTTTGATGTAAAAATCAAAAATAATCATATTTTTTAAATCCAAAATTAATGAAAACTAGTGTCAGATGAACTTAGAAAAAAAGCAGCTGAAATGTTACTAAATGGAGCAACTCTGCTTAGCGAACCATGTCCATATTGTAAAGGAGTGAGAGTAATGAAAGAAGGACAAGCACTTTGTACAAAATGTGGACGTAAACCTGAGAAAAGAGAAATAATAGTAGAAGAAAAAGAAGAAAAAACTCCACTAATAGACACATTAGAGAAGAAGTTAGAGGAATTATCAAAAGAATTAGAACAAGAAAAAGACCACGATAAACAGCAATCTATACTGAAATCCATCAATTCAATATTAGAAATGAAGGAAAAAATCAAATAAAAATAATAAAGTTTTTATGTTAAAATTTATTTTTCTGAATCATAATGGCAGATAAAGCAGCTCCACTTCCAGCATCAAGTGGAGGTCTCATGAGATTCTTTGAAGATGAAACAAAAGGTTTCAAAATAGATCCAAGAATAGTAGTTTCAATTCCAATTAGTTTAATTGCAATTTCATGGATAGCAGACCTATTTTTCGCTCCGTGAAAAAACAATGGAACAAGAATCAGATGACGTTTCAAATATTCATAATAGATTTTCACTTACTTTAGTAAATCCAGGATCCAAGTATTTTTCACTGGTAGGATCATTAGTAGTAGGAATAGTGATTGTACTTGCAACATATTTTGGATATCTCAACTTAGAGTTCAATGAATTTTGGTACAAAATACCAATGGTGTTAGGAATGATGGCAGCGATGCAATTACTGGATGTTAAATTTGCAAAGAAAAAAGAATATTCAAAATCATTACATTCATCACTTTTTGGAAACATGCTTTGGGTAGTTACAATTCTAATGGGAATACTAGCAAGCATAGTATTATCAAAGGATACATCACTGTTTTTCATTACATTTGGAATGATACTTTTTGCAAGTTTTAGAATTGGCTTGTACACAACAACATTAGGGGCAAGTTTGAAAAAAGCATGGGCAATTGCATTCATTCAACCATTAGCAATGTTTTTGGTATTGATTCCACAAGAATCATGGATTCCAATGCTTACTAACCCAATTGCATTAGGATATGGATTTACATTTTTAATTATTGCAACTGCATGGTCAATAGTAACAGATAGAGCAGGAAGACCAGGAATGAAAAGTACACATAAAACTATTCAAGCATATCTTGCATCGCAAGGTAACGATGTTAGTGATGCTGAAGAATTGATGGGAGAACATGCAACTGAAACAAAAGTAGGGACATTACAAATTAGATTTTCTTCAGATGATGAAACTAAATTTACAATGGTCTTACCTGAGATACATCCAGGACCATATCATCCAGTGGGCGGAAGCAATATACCATATTTAATCTACAAAAATTTATCCTCATCAGCCATGGTAATGCATAGTATTTCAGATCATGCATTAAATCTACCATCAAGAAATGAAGTAGATAATTATCTAAAAAATTTACAAAATTTTGAAATAAAAGAAGAAGGTATCAAATGTACAGAACCAGTAATAGTGCAAATCAACAAAGCAAGAGTCACAGGAATGCTTTTTGGAAATAATCCATTGCTATTACTATCATTATCACCACACGGTATGGAAGACATTCCAAGTTACATGAAAAAAGAGATTGAACAGTATGGAAATAATAGAAATTTTACAAAAATAATGACTGTAGATTGTCACAATGCAATGGGAGAGGAAATATCAAAAGAAGACGGAGATGACATGTTAAAAGCTGCCAAATCATGTTTAGATTCATTAATTACAAAAGATAATTTTCCAATCGAATTAGGATATGCAAATACAAATGACATGGATGTGTGGACAGAAGATCTCGCAATGGGAGGACTAGGAATTACATGTCTAAAAATTAACAATAAAAAATATTTTCTCGGATGGGCAGATGCGAACAATATGGAAAATGGAGTTAGAGAGAAAATCATAGAAAAATTTTCAGAAAAAATGGTAACGTCCCTTTAGTTGTTTGTAATAACCCCGGTACTGTTACACATGCAGGTAAGTGTGGTACATATGGTAATTTAGTAGAAATAAAACATGGTAATAATGATTATTCTTCATATGGTCACCTATATTCAGTTGATGTTAGTGAGGGGGAAACAGTTAATGTGGGTGACGTAATTGGTGTTGAGGGGTCAACGGGTAAAAGTACTGGTAACCACGTTCATTTTGAATTTAGAGTTATTAGATTCGATGAAAAGTATGGGCATACTGAGATATTCAGAGATACATACAATGACTTGGGTCAAAAAGTAAAATTTGTTTTAAAAACCCAAAGTTTTGATGAAGAGACTGACTTTTACAATGTGGTAAGTAATTACATAGACCAATCTAAATGTGTACCTACGATAGTCAGTTCATTAGAAAACACAACTCGATTCAAATATCAAAAGGATACTGATATAGATTATATTGTGGATTTTGATAATGAGTATTATAAGACATATTACATTGGTAGAAACGAATTTAATGGTGATAATCTATATGAACATCGTTGGAGAAAGGTATCATATGGTAATTGGAGATTGTTCTGGTCACAAAACAATCCAAGGGAATACCATAATCTGACCAGCACTGAAATTGCAGAAGACCTTTTGGGATTTACTGAAAAATACAATGATA
>CALCPD010000002.1 GCA_937897875.1 uncultured Nitrosopumilaceae archaeon | reverse complement strand
TTTTTCTTGTCAAATACATAGATACCATCTAAGAATACTCTATGATCTTTGTTCTTTACTTTAGTTTTTAATTCAATATTTGCTGCAGTTTGAGTGATATCTGTCCAAACTTCTCCAGTAAGAATGACATCTTCTCCTTTTGGAACAACTTTAGTATTTCCAACTATGACTGTTTTTCTTGGTGCTCTTTCTCCTTGGAAATTTTCAATGATTATCTCTTTTCCTTCAGCTTTTACTGTGATAGGAAAGTGTGCAAAGACAACTTTCATTTTAATTGTGTAACCTGTAATCAACCCTTCACAAATATTTCTAATCAATGATCTTGCTGCATGTAAAATTGCATAGTCTCTTTTTCTTTGTTCAATTGTTTTTAGTAGAACTTTACTATCTGCAATTTCTAGTTTAACAGGAATTTTGCGGAAACTTTGGTGTGTTTTTCCTAATGGACCTACAAATGTTAACATGTGTTTTTTTTGTGTAATTGTAACTCCTTCTGGAATTTCAACTTCGTCTTGAAATTTTTCTAATTGCTCAGTAGACATATCCGATTAAAAATCCTCCAATTCCTTTTTTTATTGCTTCATGATGAGACATAACGCCTTGATTTGTAGTTACTAGTAACATTCCTCTGTCATATGAAGGCAGATACTGTTGTTCCCAGTTATTATATTCATCATTTTTTACTTTAAATCTTGGTGAGATTGCACCACATTTGGTAATTTTTGCTAACAAGTTTATCTTGAATTTACCTCCTCTTTTATCATCAATATGTTCGAATTCTCCGATATAACCATCTTTTTGAAGTGTTTTTAGAACTTCAACACCAATTTTTGATGTTGGTAGAATGATACAATCAGATTTCCTTCTTGTTTCGTTATTGTAAAGTGTAACGAACAAATTTGCTAAAATATTAGTTGCTGGCATCTATATCACCGATTTTTCCTGAACCCTAAAGATGTTGCTACTTCTCTAAAGCATCGTCTACATAACATTAAGTCGTATTTTTGAATTACAGCAGTATAATCTCCGCATCTTTTACACCATCTTGAACCTCTGCCAAAATCATGTTTTTTTCTTCCAGTGGCTTCGTAGGATCTATCTTTAGGCATTATACTATTGTGACTCCATATTCTTTTGCAAGATAATCCTTTGCTTCTTGATTAGTAATAATGTGTGTTTTGCCAACACTTGCTTTGTGTTTACTTCTTTTACGAATTGAATATCCTGGTCTAGTTAATGTAACTGATATTCCAAGACCTAAAATTCCAATCTGTGGATCATATTTTACATCTGGAATGTCTATGTGTTCGTTAATACCAAATGAGTAATTACCAAAATTGTCAAATGCTCTACCGTTGACACTGTTTCCTTTAGCTTCTAGTAATCTTTTCAATAATGTTACTGCATCATCACCTCTAATTGTTACTGCAACTCCTATTGGTTCGCCTTTTCTAACTCCCCACTCTCTTTGAGTTTCTTTTGCATTACGTGTTGATGGTTTTTTACCTGAAATTTGTTCTAATGCTTTTCTTGCAATATCTATAACATCTCCTGATTTACCAATACCCATGTTTAGTACTACTTTCTCTAAAGATATTTTTTTCATTGGGGATTCTGTTACTTGAGACATATTATCACTTTAATTGAATTACAGGCTCCTCTTTACCTATTGGCATGATGATGTCTGCCGGAATTTCGATTTTTTTATCACCTAAAATTAGAATAACTCTTTTTGGAAGGATGAATGTTCCTTCTTCTACACTTTCAACTTTACCTATTTGTCCTGCATTGATTCCTCTTGTTACTAATCCTTGACATCCTGCTTCTAATTTGATGATGTCTAAAATTTTCTGATCAGGAATTTGCATTACACATGTATCTCCTACTTTAGCTTTAACTTCTGCAAGTGTTGAACGTCCATCATGAAATCCTGTTTGAATTATTCCTTTGTTAATTGATGTTTTAGTTACAACTCTTACAAGTTTCTTAGATTTTTCAGATTCATTAATTTTAATTGGTTTGAGAATTTTTCCTTCAGTTGGAACTAAGCGATAAACATCTGAAACATTTTCTAATTCTACTACGTCCATCAATCCAATTGCATGATGAAGTGATTTTCTAACAACTCCATCAATTTTGACTTTACCTGAATAGATTGATGCTTTAGCTTCCCTTAGACTTGTAACTATCTTTAATGTGTCTCTTAGGAATACTGCTGTTGGTATTGCAAAATTCTTTTTGTGTGGACCTGGTTTTGTTGTAATTACAAATCGTTTATCTTTTCTAGTAATGCCCCAAAACTGTGGTGCCATTTGTCGTTTGAGTTTTTTACTTCCTGCAATACTTACCATTATTTCTCATTTTCCTTTTTTTCAACTTCTTTTTCTACCTTTGGTTCTGTTTTGTTTTCTTTAGTGGTTGTTTCTTTTGGTTGTTTTCTTGGATCTTTGCCTTCTAATTTTGCCATTCTCCATTTGTCATTACTGTTAAGTGAAGTTATTACTAAATTGGATGTATGGATATAAACGTCAAATTTATCTCCTTTGGTTTTTTCTTTCTTTACACCGTCAATTGCAACACTTGATTTTTGAGTGGATATATTTGAAATTTTACCGTCAACTCCTTTGAATTCTCCTCTTAGAATTGTTACACTATCACCTTCTACTACTCTTGCACTTTTTTTACCATATTTTTTTTGCAAGTCTTTTGATAATGCACTTCCCATTTGTTTACTTCTAGTTTGAAGAGTTGCTTGGAAAAGCATTCGATTACGCATTTTAGTTGGTTTTACCATTTTATCATATCACCGTTGATGCCAAGTTAGCTACTCTTGGCCATTTTTCTGAAGCTTCTGCTGCAACTGGACCTTTGATGTCTGTTCCTTTTGTTTCACCTTCTGGTGTGATTAAAACTGCTGCATTATCTTCAAAACAAACTCTGACTCCATTTAATCTACGAACTGCATATTTTTGTCTAACAATAACTGCACCATACACTTGTTTTCTTAATTCTGCTGGTCCTTTCTTTACTACAACATTACAAAAGTCTCCAACACCACCTGCTGCTAGTCTTGATGCTCTTGTTTTGATTCTTGGAACGTTAATTACTTCTAAAATTTTTGCACCTGAATTATCTGCACATACTATGTTGGCTCCTACAGGTATTGATCTTGTTACGTATGGTCGGAATTCTTCTACTCCTTTTCCTGCTTGTTTTGCCATTATGCTTTTACCTCAATTACTACATATGAAACTGATTTTGAAATTGGTCTACATTCTGCAGTTAACACATGATCTCCAGATGTTACATCAATACATCCTGGTACGTGTGCATGGATTGTACTTTTACCTCTGGCATATCTTTTGAATTTACTAAAGTAGATTGGTTCGTCTTTTGTCAATGTAATGGTCTGTTTTGCTTTATCACCTGTAACTTTACCATCAAATAATTTTCCTCTTATTGATAAACCTCCATGGAATGGACAATTCTTGTCGTCACATTCTTTTTTTGGTTCGTTTACTTTGATTCCTATATTTTTAGTCATGCTTTTGCTCCTATTCTTTCATATGGTCTTTTAGTAATTGTTGTACCTTTTACTATCAAGTTTTTACCTTTAATTGAAAATCCCCAATCGTTTGTTAGTTTTGGAATCATTTTCATACCTTTTTCTGTATTTAATGTAAACATCGATTTTGTTTCATTAATGATTGTTCCATTTAATCCTATTACTTGAGGATTGGATGAATTAATGATTTTTGTCTCTAAACCTATGAATTCATGTCTTGAAATTGTATCTACAGTAATCATTTCTCTTTCTCCATTTCATTTAATCTAGTTAACATTCTTGCAATATTGTGACGTATTGGTTTTAGTTTGCCACTCTCTTTTCTTAATGTTCCTTTTGATGAATCTACTCTAAGTTTTGCCAAATCTGTTCTATTGTCTAACATTTTACTTCTAAGATCTTTTTCATTTAGATTTCTAATTGTTTTCATACTGATTTTGGTCATTTCATACTTGCCTCATCTTCTTCTAGTGTTTCAATTGTTTTCATTTTTTCTGCTTCGATTGCAATTTGTTCTGATTCTGATTTTGCTTTATTTGCATCTCCTTCAACTTTAACAACTTCAACTTTAACATCTCCTTCAACTTTAACTTCTTCAACTTTTTTAACTGGTGCTTCTTTTTCTACTTTCTTCTTTTTGTTTTCTTTTTCCTTAATTAATTCAAATTCTGGAATTAGTTTTTCTTTAATTGCAATTCTGATTCTAATTCCAATTAGGCCCATTGCAGTTTTTACGTGTGCAATATCTTCATCTACTATTACTTCTGCATGGTGTCCTGCTCTTGGTAAAATACCTGCTACATGTTTCTCAAATGCAGAACGGTCACCTCTAAGTTTTCCTGAAATTGTAATTTGAACACCCATTGCACCACTTTCCATAATTTGTTTCATTGTCCACATAGTAGCTCTTCTGAATGCTGTTCCTCTTTCTAAATGAGAAGCCATTCTGTTACACATTACACTTGGTGATAAATCTGGTTTCTCTATTTCGTTAACTGAGATTTGTGGATTTTTTAAGCCAAAGTCCTTTTCGAGTCTTTCAGTAAGTTCTCTAATACCTGAACCTTTTCTGCCTATGACGATTCCTGGTCTTGTAACATGTAATGCTACTCTTGTACCTGTTGGAGTTTTTGATATTTCTGCATGTGAAAATCCTGCATCTTTAATTTGTTTTCTCAAATAATCTTTTAGCAACATCATGTTGTAATTATCTTTGATAACATTTTTCACTGCTGACATTTCTAAATCTCCTGTGCCACCAATTCGACATGTGTTAATACATTATTTTTTGCAGTTGCTCTACCCATTGCTCTTGGAGTGAATCTTTTAACAACTACACCTTTGTGTACCGTTGCATTTACAATTTTTAATCTATCTAAATCCATTCCTTTGTATTCTGCATTTGATTCTAAATTATCTAATACTTTAATGAATTCTTTTGCTGTTTTTTGTGGATATCGACCTGACATTACTCCTGGATCTGCTTTGTGACCTACTTGATTTTTGTATCTTCTAAATGGAACTACTCTTTTCTGACTAATTACTGCAAGTAGATAGTCTCTTGCTTTTTCAATAGATAATCCTTTAATTGCAACTGCAACTTCACGTGCATGTTTGTGTGACATATCTTTCTCTCTTACTGATGATCTAACATGTCTAGTTGCATCATAATTTTGGAAAGCGTAATCGAATCTACCCATAATAATCACTTTAGTGGTACGTAAAGGCTGGATCTTGATGCGCCTACTCCTGGTGCTCCGTGTTGAACCTTCTTGTTTGTTATGACATATTCTCCCAAATATCTGCCCACCATTTCTGTTGTAATATTTACTGGACGAAATTCTTTTCCTGAGAAAACATTTACTGTAACACCAACCATGTATGGTAGAATAATCAAATCTCTAAGATGAGTTTTGATTGGATTTTTTGACTTGCCTGCTTTTGCGGATTTTATTTCTTCAATTAATTTTCTTTTTCCATCTGTAATTCCTCTTGTAAGGGATCTTCTTTGTCTGGAATTAAATAATAAGAATAATTTTTCTAATGATGTATTATCGAGATCTTCTTTAGATAGTCCCCTATATTCAAATTCTTTAACCATTTTTTTTCTCCACTGTTAACGTACTTCGAGTTTTGTAGTCCATATTAGAGCATTCCTATCTTTGTTGCAAGATCTCTTGCTTTTTCAGTACTTTCAAATTGTACAAATGCTTTTTTACCATAAATTGTTCTTGCGGTGTTGACTTTGATTGCTTTTTGTTTGTAAAGAGTAGTTACTGCTTCTGCAATTTCTGGTTTTTTTGCTGATAATTCTACAATAAAACATATTTTATTTTCATTCTCTATCATGGCAAATGTCTTTTCTGTGATGTATGGTTTCACAATAATTTTCATTGCTTGTTCTACATTCATTGTGTCTTCACCATTAATTCTAGATGTGTTGATTTTATCTTTGCAATTTCTTCAATTGCTGATTTTGAATATACTGTTAATCTGATTGGATGTGATCCTGGAGCTAAATCTAGAACACTCAAGTCTTTTACATTTTTGACTTCTATTCCTGGTAGTGCTCCTATTGCTTTAGATATTTCTGAACCATTTTTAGTTACAAATAAAACACTTTTTCCAACTTTTTTGCTTCTACCTCTAAGTCTTGATTGTCCTGAACGTGATTTTCTTGACTCTAATCTTGTTGTATCTTGTGTTAGTTTTAATGAATCTAATATTTTTGAAATTTCACTTGCTTTTGACACTCCTTCAATTTCGTCTGAAACGATAATTGGGAATGATTCTATTCCTTCAACCTTATGTCCTCTTAATTCAACCAGTTCTTTTGATGCGGTAGCAGCAATTGCTGAACATAATGCGAGTTTATTTTCTTTTTTGTTTAATTTTTTGTAAATTACTTTTCCTACAATTGGTGGATGTGCTTGTCTTCCTCCTCTTGTAGATGCAACTTCTGCACCTTGACCTTGTCGTCCACCACCACCACCTTGAGCTCTGGCAACACGAGATACACCTTGACCTGTTGGTGGATCATTAGAATCTGCAACTACATCTTGACCTGCACTTGGATGTCTTCCTTGTGGTTGGAATTTATGTGATGTAAGGTTAGTACATGCTTTATGAATTAATTCTCTTCTAAATGGAGTTGAGAATATTACTGGCAATTCTATTTCTCCATCTTTTGTTCCTGTAGTTGTATAAGTTGTAACTTTCATCAGATAACTACCTCCAAAATATTTGGTTTGTTTACTTTAGGTGGTGCGTTTCTAATTTGACTTCTCATTTTAATTAATCTTCTATATGTTCCTGGAACTGATCCTTTCAAAATAATGAAATCACCTTTAACTAAACCAAAGTGTTTGTATCCTCCATCTGGATTAATTTTTAATTTATCATTGTCTGCATTACCCATTACCATAATTCTTTTGTCGTATTCTACTCTTTGATGGAAACCTGTTTGACCTGCTCTTGGAACTGTATACATGATACTTTGTGGTGAAATAGGACCTAGTGAACCAACTTCTCTTACTGTTTTTCTAGATTTGTGTTGTTTCTTTTTTACATTCCATCTTCTCATTACACCTTGCCATCCATGACCTTTTGTAATTGCTGCAACATCTACAGTTGCACCAGTTTCGAAAATTTGATCAATTTTAATTTCTTTTCCTAATGATTCTTTAACATGTTCAAATTGTTTTTGAATATCTCCTCCACTTACCATTGCTTCAAAAATATATGGTTTTTTCATTTCAAGTCCTGCTGCCCTTGGTGATACTGCAACAATTGCAAAAATCTCTTTAATTTTTTTTAATCCTTTCTCTGCATTTTCTAATGCTCCTTCTTTATTTTTAAATGTCATCTCTTTTGAAATATACTTTGGAATATCTTCTGCATAGACATCAAATTCTGCATGCAATCCATCATAATCTTTTGAATATCCTCTAACTCCTAAAATCAATACTGGTGGTGTAACTAACACAGTTCCTAAACTGACTAATTGTTTTCCTGCATTAGGAACTTTTTCACGATCATCAATACTTACGATTTGAACACATCCTGCTTTGAAACCACAATGAGCTAAAATTTTAGGTTCTTCTGTTGCTGATCTACTTGGCCAAGCTCTAATTCTTGCTTCCATAGTTTTTGCACGTACTCTTCGTGAGTATGCTAAACTACCTCTTCTTGGTGAATGTCGTTTTCGAGCTCCCATTGTTAAATCGAATCTCGAATTCCCTCTATTAAACCCTGGTAGTTATCGTTAACCGTGTAAAATATTATGGTTAACCATGTTTACTATATTTTTTTTATTTTAGTACATCTGAAATCATATTCCAAATAGTTATGGAGCCAATTACCACTCCCATAATTCCTATCCCTATTGCAAATAGTAGAAAATTTTTTCTTTCAGCCAATATTATGAAGTTTTTTGAGCATTAATTATTGCTAATGTACCCAGTAATGCTTCTTCTAGACGTACTGTCTCAGTGGCCTGGTTTGGGAAAAAATTTAGAGATTTTGAATTTTGTACTTTATTCATCCTTCCACCAATAATTTCATGAACTCCTTTTTCAGGTGAACCAAAAACAACTAACAATGATTCATCTGATTTTGTATATTTTTCTAAATTTTCTTTTGTAATTGATTTACCTTTTCTAGATGTTATGATGATGTTTCCCTTCCACTCTGATAATAATGAAAATAAGTTTGATCTTTCTTTTACGTTATAGCCCCAATATGATTTTGATTCCGGTTTTTCAATTTCTTTAACTGATAATCTTGGATATCCTTCTTTGAATTGAATTGTTATTCTTTTACCTGTTGATGTTTTTCCATAAAACTGAATTAACTGATTGATTCCAACATCCACAAATTTTTTACCCTTCACTGTTACTACCACTCCTTCTCTTATGTCTCCTGCAACTATTTTTTTTGCATTTGTTGGTGTAATGTGACTTGGAATTTTTAGTGGTTGTAATACTCCTGCAAATTTAAGATCATTCACTTTTTGAAATAATCTTCTTCTAAGAAATTGTGGTGTTTCTAAATATTTTAAAATCATAGATATGAAACTACCATCTGAGCCATTATTACCTTCTTGATAAACATAGATTGTATCTATTTGAAAAATTGCACATGCTCTAGCTAAAACTGAAATCTTTCGTGTTTTATCTATTTTTAGTGATTCATCTTGTAGTGAAGATGTGGGAATTGCAACAGATATTTTCAATGTAATTTGGTCTCACAAGTTATAATAATTAATTAGTTTTTGTCGTGTGGATATTTTTCTTTTGCAGTATTTGCATAACTTACAATTTGTTCATCTGAAACTAATTCATACAAACCACTTTCTGTTTTAATATGTGCCATTCTGATATGACCTGTTCCTTCTTTGTCTTCACTTGATAGATAGATTCCTGCAGCTGCTAATGTTGATGCTTCATCTAATGTTAGTTCATCTTTGTATGTTTTTTCTAAAAAGTCTGTCACACTGTCTGAACCTGAACCAATTGCTATTGCATCATATGAAATGTAAGTTCCACTAGGATCTGTTAAATATAATTGAGGTTGATTATTTACCACTCCACCTAAAATCAAAGCTACACCATATGGTCTAACTCCTGCATATTGTGTATATTGTTGACATTGATCAGCTAAATGTTTTGCAATTGTTTCTACTTCTACTGACTCATCATAAATCATTTTGTTACTTTGAGAAAAGAATCTAGCATTGTCTACTTGACTTCTTGCATCTGGAATATATCCTGCTGCTGCAACTCCGACATGATCATCAATTTGAAATATTTTTTGTGCTGTTTCAGAAATTTGTAATTTTCTAGGTTTTTCTTCTACTGCTATAACAATTCCGTCTTTACATTTTACTCCTACTGCAATTGTTCCTCTTCTTACTGTTTCAATTGCATACTCTACTTGGTATAATCTACCGTCAGGCGAAAATACAGTGATTGCTCGATCGTAACCTTGTTGTGCAGGAAGCATTTAATCAAAATGCCGTGAAGGATTAATTTAAGTCTAGCCTATTAGATTTGCCGTGAGATACGAAATTGAATTTTTTGGTCATGAGAATATTAGATCAAATCATAAAAAAACAATAGAGATTACAAAAGAATCTCATTTAACGACTCGAGGTGACTGTATAATTGGTGTTAGTGCTAACTCATCTTGTGCTGATTTACCTGAAGAATTAAAAAATAAATTAAGAGATTCTAAAACTCATGTTCGTTTTTTAATTAAAGTTGATGATGATGAATTTGTTTTGGAAGGAATGGGTCATTCAGATTTAACTTTGACACATGATGAAGATATCGTATTGAGAAAAAGTGACTTTACATGTCCTAGAACAATATCTGTTAAATGCGATAAAGCGTCTGATCTAGTGCCTAGAGAAATGGTGTCTAAATTACAAAATCCCAAAACAAAAGGTCTTCTAATTATTGTCGTTGATTAACACTGTCACAACTTTATACTCCTGTTTATTTTGATTTTTCATGGGACGTAAAACAAATTTTTTCATATTAATTCCATTGTCCATATTTGCATCCATAATTTTTGGATTTGGAATCTATAACACCCTATGTAAAAATGCAAATATTCCATTAGGTTGTTAGTAATATCAGGAAAATAAATTATTCATCATCTGTTTCGTTTGCTTTATCGCGCACTTTTTTCATTATGCAAAACTTTGCAAGACTTTTCTTTAAATTCATAATTATTTCATAATTCTATACTATTTAATTCTAATTTTTATTTACTAGAACTTAATTTCTCTTGATACCTATGTGCCTATCATACTTTATTCTATTTTTTTAATTTTAATCATACTTTGAGTTTGAATTTTTATATTTTGATTGATTGTTTCCAATAAATTAATTGCTTTTGGGTATTTTGTATTTTTAGTTAGATCTTTTTCAATAATTGAAATATAATATCTAAATTTTTTAAGAATACGTTTTTTCTTAGTTTTAGAAATTTTTTGATTTTTTAAATCTCCTAAATTTGCAGAAATATCACATAATTTAATTAATTTTGCATCTGTATCTGATTCTTTAATTTTTACTGCATATTCTTTCTTTCTTTGTTTTTCTGGTATTGCTCTTTTTTTTGTTAATGATAATGTTGAATCATCATCCGTATCTATGACAAATTTGGTTTTTGTTAATGATAATGTTAACACTGCTATTCTTCTCCCAAACTTTTCAAATAATTCATCAAATTTTGTTTCTGTATCTTCTAAAATATCTTGTAACCATGCTGCACAAAGAACTTCTTCATCAATAACCCCTAAACTTTTGAGCCTACTCACTACATTTTCTAAATGATTTGAATATGTTGTACCACTTTTTTTTAATTTACCTGCATGTTTTAACTTTGCAAATAATTCTGCATTTTCTAATAATGTCATTTTGTTTTCCTTTTAAAAATAGAAAAAAATTTCAGAGATTCATTTTTTGATAATTTCTTATTTTTTGTTTGGCAGTAATTAGTTGTAAATGTACATTTTGGACATCCTCCCCACTCCTCTCCTTCTGACACTGCTTTCTTTTGTTTTGGATCAACAGGACAATCACATTCATTAAGTAAATCAAAACATGTCTCCATAATCTTTTCAAAATTTTCATAAATCATTTTACTGCATCCGTTATATCCATCTGACGTGTTGTCAAACAAATGGATTACTCCATCTTCATAATACGCATCAATATCATTTGATTCTGATTTTGTTAAAATTTTGCTTGCATTAAGTAAAACATGAGTAATTGTATGGATTTTTGAATCTGTTACAATTGAATTTTTTACATCTGATTTTATTTTTGTTCCAAATTCGGATGGAATAAAAATACTTGTACAATAATGCTTTGAATTCCAATTAAAATTATTCCAAGTAGATATTGAATCTCCATTAATTGTTTCAAATTTATCTGCTGAATCATTATAATTTCCTTTTAAATATCCGGTAATAGTTCGATTCATATCAATCAACCCATAACGTAAAGTAATTTTTGTTGTTGTAAAGTTAATTTCTTTTTTAATTGATTTTTTTTCAGATACCTGTGTTAGTGATGTTTTAACAATTGGAATTGTTCTTTTTTGTATTTCATCAGACTTTTTTAAATATGCAGTTGCTCCATTTTGAGTTTTAACTATTGACTCCACTTGATAATTTTTTTTGTTAAAATGATATATTCCATTTTGATGAAGTTGATAATATCCAGCAGGTACGTCTCTAGTTCCAATTTTTTTGGAATTATGAATAATTGTTATTTCTCCTGATGCTCCTCTAAGATTAACACTATTTGCAAATTCAAAGAATTTTGATTTATCTGATTCAATTGCTGCATGCTTCTCCATACCAATTGCAACTGTATGTTTTTCTGAAATTATGGAATTGTTCTTATTGATTTCAACGTGATGGTTTTGATTAAGATATTCTGGAATATTTCTTGCAAAATAGTGACATGTCGCATCCTCTGGATCAAACACACAAATCGCATATGATTTTTGTCCTTTCCTTCCTGCACGCCCAATTCTTTGAACAAATGAATCATATTCATTTTTGAATGCAGAAATTACTACATCGACATTACCAATATCAATTCCTAATTCTAGTGTAGGAGTACATGATATGATGTCTAATTCTCCTTCTTTCATTTGCGATTCATACAACTTTCTATCTTTTTGATCCAATCCTCCTCGATGAATTTGGATTCTTATCTCCTCATTCATGGATTCTACATTTGATGCTAAAAACTCTGCATCATTGTGAGTATTACTAAACACTAATTGTTTTGAATTCTTCTTATGACAAATTGATGAAATCATTTCCATTGTGGTTCTTTGACCAAATTTTCGTGGCATAATAAAAAATTGATGCATATTTTGTTTTCTTTTAAATTTACTTTTGATGTATGAAAATGAATTTATTGGTAGATCAAACATGTTTGAAAAAAATTCTTTTGAATTATCTAATGTTGCAGATGATCCTATTATTTGAAATTCTTTCATATGGTTTCTCATTCTTTTTAATACATGATACACATTAGATCCATGAAAACTCGTATAGGAATGTGCTTCATCCATCACAATTATTTTTGCATTTTTAAATAATTGATTCCATTTTTTATCCTGTAAAATTAAATGATAGTTGATAAAATCAAAATTTGTTGCAAGAACAATTGTTTTTTTGTATGATTCTGTAATTATTTTATCCTTGTATTGAGAACTTTGTCCTCCGTGAATTGAGTATGTAGAAATTTTCTCATCTAATTGACACTTTTGAATTAAATCAGTAATTTTTGATACTTGATCATCAATTAATGCATTTAATGGATACACTAGTAATACAAAAACTCCCTCGATTGGCTTTTCTGATATTTTTTGTAAAATTGGTATGATGAATGCTTCTGTTTTTCCTGAGCCTGTTGGTGCTGATATGATGGAATTTTTCCCTTGCAATATTGAACGAATTGACTCTTCTTGGAATGGAAGGAATCCTGAAAACCCATATTTTTTTAATCCTTCAATTATGTTTTGTGACAATATGTCATCTAGACTTTCTATGGGTATTTTTTCTGGTTCTAATGAGATTAATTTCTCATAATGTACAATTGCTAATGTTTGATTTCTATGTCCTTCTACTAAATCATGTATTATCTTATCATTACTAATTTCTAATTTTGGAATTTTATTAATATCAAATAATATACTATCTGGTAATGTAATTTTTAATTCGGTTGTAATTTTTTTAGGTACTACTTTCTTTGTAATATTTCTAATTTCATCAGGGAAATATGGTTCTGAATTTTCTGGACCATTACAATTATGCGGTTCATCTGTTCTAGCATCTAATGGAATGAATTTGCCGCTGTCTGATTTGAATTCTTCATCCCAATAAATCTCTGAACCGCAACCCTTTGAGCATTGTTTTGTTCTTCCTGAATAATTTACACCATAGGTTGGTTTTCTGGGAGTGATTTTTTCTGGATTACATTTTGGACAAATTCCTGGTCCTGCTAAGTCTTTCAAGTTTTTTGAAAGTTTTGTTTCACAAATGGGACAGAATTTCATCTCTCTTGCCTTAATTTTTTTTTCTCATAAAAGGATTTTTTAATAATTCTTAATCCATTACGAGCTAATGGTTTACATGAATTGAAAAGACAAGATTATCTTCAGTATTGTTATAGTGTAATTATGAAAACTCAAAAAGAATTAAGATCATTAAAAATTAATTTAATGAAATCATTGAATGGATCAAATAGTGAATATTTTGGATTATCATTAGAAACCTTGATTGATAATCGTTAATTTTATGCACAAATTAACATAACATATCTCATATTGGTAATCCTTTGAGGCTCCCACTATGATAACTGGCAATGTAATTTTAGCATAAAACTTATTCTTCGTATCCGACGGTTTTCATCCCGAAACATGGTTTGTTTCCCTTACTCCAACATTTGCAAGAACATGAAACAGCTTTCCCACTTTTTATATCTTTGACCACTTTGTGAAAAACTCCTTCTCTAATTTTTGATTCAATGGATATTGTTTCATATTTGTTAGAATTTTGATCTGGATCAACCATATGAATTAATTAAATATCTCACTAAAAAAAGAAACTCTTGAAGAATTAATCTGGAAGATTACTCAAACATGTGTCTGTTTTGATGTATATTCAAAATTCTTAAACTATGATATTTTACAAATCATATGGCAAAGTTTAGTGTGGAACTTCCAATTTCAAAAAAACCTACCGATCTTGAATTAAAGAAATTAAAAGAATATTTCAAAGAAATGCCTGTACCTGAAATTCTTACTGGTCTTAAATTTGCAAAAAGTAGATGGCATGCTAAAGATGCAGGAACTCTGAAAGTTGGAAGAAAAAGTATTGTTCAAAAAGAAGTGCATTCAGTGACCACTGAACAAGCTCAATGGAGATTAAAGAATTGGAAAATGATGATATCTAATTATCGTAGAAGGGGTTATAGTTATCCAACAATATCTAGAATTAAAAAAATTCTAATTCAAAAGAGTAAAAAGAAATCTAAATAAAAATATCTGATTTTCTTTCAGATACTTGCTGTCTTAATTGTGTTGGAACTTCTGGAATTGATGATTTTGTTTGTCCTGCAATTACGTTGTGTGCTTCTTCTAATATTGCAAGTGTATCTGAATTTGTTTCTGGTGTTGAAGTAAAGTTATCCTCCATTCCTACTGATGATCCTGACATTACATCTCCTAGTATTTGTGACAAGTCTTGCATTGAAGCATTTGCTTCTGGCATAATTCCGCTTAGTGATGGACTTAATCCTTTAATTATTGACATACAAGGACTTAATGTTACTACTACATCTCCGAGTTCTGAGACTGTATCTAATCTTAATTTTACTTGTTCCATGGATAATTTTGCTCCACTAACCATGTTTTTCATTTTTCTAACTTGTGTTAATTCCCCAGCATATGCTTGTGCGTAAGCTGGTTTGTTGTTTCTTTGTGCATTAACTATTTTTTCAAATATTTTATCGTGTTTTGTTTGTAATTTTTCATTAATTCCTGATAATTTTGAAATTTGTGCTTGTAATTTTTTTTGTGCAAAATCTATTCTGTTCTTTAGTGGTTCATCAGGCTTTACTTTGCCTATTACTTTTTGAGATATACTTTCTCCCTCTGTTTTATTCCATGAATTACTTAACATCTTATTTTCGCTAAATTCCCTTGATTTTTTTCTTTTAAACAGATTTGTAACTCTAGTTGCCGTACCTTCAGTTACACAATGTACAGTTACACATTATCCGAAAGTAAAAGTAAATGCTTGAAATCCTTTACCTTCAATTTTTATCTCCATGATATGGGATATACTTGTTTCAGTGTTTATGATGTTGTACATCCCTGCATTAGAAACATCCATTTTATTTTCAAATTTAATGTCTAAACCTGCATGTTCTTTTGTTAGTGGAACTCCATCAAGAAATATTTCTAATTGCGCATTATTTTCTGTAACGATGTTTACTTCTTTTGCATCAAATAACACTTTGATTGATCCATTTGCTTCTGTTAATTCCATACTGTCTTCATTATTTTTCCAATTTCCAATTGGATAAAATTTATTCAATTCAATATTATTTGGTTCACTATATTGTACAATTCTTCCTGGTTGAAATCCTTCATCATTTCCTAGTTGATTTCTATTTTGTGCAAATTTATAGCCAAAATATAATTCTGGGGTTCTAAATAATGTATGTTCAAATTCTTCTATTGAAACTAATTTGTTTTCAGATATGTTGTCCAAATCTAATGCTATTGATCTTTCATCAAGTAGTTGTTGAATGATTCTTTCTGTTTCTTGATATGATCCTTCGCCAATGTGATCATATCTTAAATTACCTTCATGATCTGCAATGTATTTTCTTGGCCAATAATTGTTCTCAAATGCTTTCCACGTTTTCATATCGTTATCCATAACTACTGGATAAGTAATTCCGTATTTTTCAATTGCAATTTCAACATTTTGTGGATCTTTTTCAAATTCAAATTCTGGTGAATGTATTCCTACAATTAACAATCCTTGTTCAGAATATTTTTCATCCCATGATGTAATGAAGGGTAATGTCCTAATACAATTAATGCAACTGTATGTCCAAATGTCGTATAATACTACTTTATTCTCCATTCTTTTGACTAATTCTTCAGGTGATGTATTGAGATAATGTGCAATTCCCACCAAATTTGGTGCTTTTTTAGTACCTAACTCTTGATTTGTTATTGTTAGTTCATCTAATCCTGTGAATAATATCATCAAAAACACTATTCCAGTTATGATAATTCCTCCAAAAATCATACCCGTTTTTATTTCCACATTCATCCTAACATCACAATCTCATTTAGAAGTGGAAAATTTGCAATATATGCAAGTTGGTTTGTAAATATTAAAATTCCTAATAAGATAATGAATCCACCTAATACGATATTGTAATATTTCAAATGTTTTGTCATTGAGGAAATAATTTTTGTAGATTTAGAAAAAAATATTCCTATCAAAATAAATGGAATTCCTAAACCTATCGAATATGCTAATAGTAAAGTAAATGATATTGATGGTGTTGTTGCAGCTAAAGTAAGTATTGTTCCTAATATTGGTCCCACACATGGTGTCCATGCAATTGCAAATGCTAAACCAAATACAAATGACATTGGATAACTTGATTTAAAATTCTTGATATGAATTTTTTTTTCTTTGTTTAAAGAATTAATTTTTGTTGATAATAGTAAAAATATTCCAAATAATATGATGATGATTCCTGCAATTATGTTTAGACTATCTGTAAATTGATAAACTCTTTCAGACAATACACTATTAATTAAAACACCTAATGTCGAAAATACAATAGAGAAACCTAGAACAAAAAATATTGTATTTACTACAATATTGATTTTATTTATTTTACTTGCAGAAGATGTTTGATCAACATTTATTTCTTTTAATGTTGTTCCTGAAATATATGCCAGAAATGCTGGAATCATTGGTAAAATACATGGTGCAATAAATGAAATTAATCCTGCAAAAAATGCTATTATTATTGTAGGTTCTGTCATATGATGAATTTATTATTTTTATTTTAAAGCCTTGTTGCTATTTTTCTATGTTTTTGATACAATCCGTTTTTATCTAGGCATTTGTTAGATTAGATATGAATACCCGATATGTGATAGTAGGCATTACTTTGGCGATTGTCATAACTTTTGCAGTAGTAATAGGTTCACCAGCAAACCCATTAGGTTTGGACTTTGGTGGCATGGATGCTGCTCGCTAATTAAAAGAATTTTTTATATCCTTTTTCAAATATTTTTAAGGATTTCTCAATATCTGAGTTTGTTAACCAGGCAGTTACAGATATTCTTAACCTAGCTTGATTCTTTGGAACTGTTGGATATCTGATTGGTTGTGCAAAAACCCCGTTGTTAAACAGGAATTTTCCAAACTC
The DNA here is from genome assembly GCA_937897875.1 of uncultured Nitrosopumilaceae archaeon. Lineage (GTDB taxonomy): Archaea > Thermoproteota > Nitrososphaeria > Nitrososphaerales > Nitrosopumilaceae > Nitrosopumilus. The sequence continues at coordinate 453 of CALCPD010000002.1, read as the reverse complement.
CATTGCTGTTTTTTCATTTCCAATAATTATCGGTATAATTTGTGTTTTAGAATTAATTTCATAACCTATTGATTGTAATCCATTTGATAATTTTTCTATATTGTTTTCCAATTTTTTCTTTTGAATGTCTCTTTTTGATTGTATTCGTTTAATTGAATGTTCCACTAAAAATGATGGTAATGCCGAAGTGTAGATGAATGATTTTGATTTATTTATACATACGTCAATAACATTATTTTGCGATGCAACATATCCTCCAAATGATCCTAATCCTTTACTTAAACTGCTGATATACAAGTCAATTTTTTTTGCTACTTTGAAATACTCTGGAGTTCCTTTACCGTCTTTGCCTACTACAAAATCACCATGTGCATCATCTACAATAGTAATTGCATTACTTTTCTGGGAAATCTCTGTAATCTCTTTTAATGCTGAAAAATCTCCATCCATACT
>CALCPD010000001.1 GCA_937897875.1 uncultured Nitrosopumilaceae archaeon | reverse complement strand
CTTGTTTCATAACTTAGATCTGCATCAAGTGGATTCAAATCTGCATCTAGAAGTAATCCTCCAGCTTCTTTTACAATTATACACCCTGCAGCAATATCCTGAATTCTAATTTTATCTCGAAAGTCAATAAACACATCCATCAAACCTCTTGCAAACAACGCCATTTCTAATGCATTAGCACCAAAATGTCTTGTATGATTATGGTTTTGAAATATTGGGTACATTCGTTTCATTAATTCATTTGAACCTCCTGATGTATTAATTCCCACAATTTTGTAGATTGGTTCTTTTTGTTGAACTTTGATTTGTTTTTGATTAAAAAATGCGCCCTTATTTTGTGAAGCCCAGTACATATCACCATTTGTTAAATCTGTTATAACACCATCTGTAATTGAACTAAGTTTATTTTCTGTTGCAAATGCTAGTGAACTACAAAAAAATGGTACGCCACGTACTGCATTGGCTGAACCATCTATTGCATCCATTATGATGTACCCTTTTGGATTATCTGATAATTCAACTCTACCACATTCTTCACCCAATACAACACATTCAAAATTAATTTCTTTTAGATAATCTAAAACAGTTTTTTCAGCAATTATGTCAATATTTCGTGAAATATCTCCACCTGCACCTCTTCCAAAATCACCTGCTGCATCTTCTGTTCCTGCAAGATCCTTTACATTTTGATAAATTTGATTTGAAGCTTCTTTTAGAATTTCTATAACTTCCACAAAAAATAATTTTTCTTTCGTAATTTAAGTGAAGAAAATATTTGTTTTGAAAGCATAAATAACAACACATAGAATTGTGTTTGTGAGCGGAAAAGACGAATCAATTTTTAGTAAAGGTGCTTTAATGGGAACCAAACCTGGAAAGCAAATTATCAAACAAGGTTTATTCAAATCAAAAGGATTCAAACAATTTAATCAATACAAACAGGAGGCAGAAGATACATTCCCTGCATTTGCTCAAAGATTTGCAAAAAATTTATTTGATCAAATTAATGCAGATGATTCTCCAAATACTACACAACAACAATTTGCTGAAGAAGTAGGTTCTACTGAGATTATTTTAAATTCATCTGAAATTGAGCCTATAAAATCTAAATTACAAGACTTTGATACTTTACATGATAGAGTTCTTAGAATTTTAAATTCAAATTTTGTCAAAATGACTTTTCCTGTTTTTAATGGTCTCTTTGATGCATCTACAGATTATTTTAAAGATGACAAAAATACTACAATGAGAGAAGATATTGTTGATGGTCACATAATTGCAATTGATCTTAGTGAACCAATGGATAGGATTGTTGACAAAGATGAAGATTTAGAATATTTAGATGATTACAAACTAATGAATCCATATATTTTGAAACTTGCTAGAGAAAAAATTTCAAAAGGTGGTGAGGATGTATTGAAAGAATTTGAAGAAGGTTTCAAACAAGCAAGAATTGGACAATACCTTGATACAAAACTAAAGGATAAACCTGCAGAAATTACTGAAGAAGAATTAGTTGAGAGTTATAAAAAATATCGTTCTGTTATGGGAACTGCGGGTAGAAATATGGCTTTGAATCGTGCACCTTTAGCTGATATTTTTTACACTGGAATGGCAAAAGCTGCAGAATCTGTTGGATGTGGAAATGAAATTGAAGACAGTATTAGAGACAAGGCTGCAAAAATTCCTTCTTGGCCATTATTTTATTCATTAAAAATGAATGACGCAAAAAGTGGTTTTGAAGAAACAATGAATCATAGTGAATCATATCTAAGTGAAGCAAGAGATGCTCTTGAAAAACTACCTGATGATTTTTCACATACAAAGTTCTTGGAATTTCTGTTTCTTACTGTTGAACATTATAATCAATTTTGGTACAAAAAACTACAAGAAGAAAATATTTGGTCTGACTTAAACAATAATCTTCCAACTAAGTGATTAAATTGATGTGGTCTGAAAAATATCGACCTCAGAGTATTTCTGATATGGTAGGTAATGAAGAACCTCGTGCATCTATAATAGAATGGTTTGCAAAATGGAAAAAAGGTACTAAACCTCTTTTGATAGTTGGACCTCCTGGAATTGGAAAAACTACCATTGCATATCTTTTAGCTAAAAAATTTGATTATGATATGATTGGTCTTAATGCTAGTGATGTACGCAGTAAATCTAGAATTAATGAAATCCTTACACCTGTTTTAGGCAATGTCAGTGTTTTGGGAACTCCTATGATATTTGTAGATGAGGTTGATGGTATTCATGGTCGTGGAGATTACGGTGGTGCTGCAGCACTTGTTGATATTTTAAAAAAATCAAACATCCCAATTTTACTTGCTGCTAATTATGATGATTCAGATAAAATGAAAAGTATTAAAAAAACAGTAACAACAATATCCTTTAAAAAAATTCCCCCAAGACTATTGCGTGTTTATTTGGATAATATTCTACAAAAAGAAAATGAAAAACTTAGTCCTGGTTCTTTAATCAAAGTTATTGATAAATCTAAGGGTGATATTCGTTCAATGATTAATCTCACTCAATCTTTGATCACTGGATTTAATCCTCAAACAGAAACTTCTTTTGAAACTATAAACATTGAAGATGGAATTAATGCATTTTTCAAAGCAAACTCCATTGAAGAAGCTAGAGGCGTATTGTATTCAATACAAATTGATCCTAGAGAAAAAATTAATGCATTTTATTCTAGTGTAATAACTAGTGATTTAGACAGTATTACACTTGCAAAATATTTAGAAATTATTTCAAATGCTGATATGTTATTTGGAAAAATAATGAAAACACAAAATTGGAGATTACTACGTTATCTCAATGATATTTTAATTAATTTATATCAAAAAGATGATAGAGTAAGATATTCTAAATACAATTTGTCATGGCCGCTACTTAATAGAATTCGCTGGGATGGTGCAAAAATTAAATCATTGTCTTCTGTTATGGCAAAAAAATTACATCTATCTTCTAGTTCATTTGTAACATTGTGTTTACCTTACGTTCTATTTTGTATTAAAAATAAAACTTTGGAATTAGAATTAGAAGAAACTTTTGGTGATATTATTGACAAGGAAATTGAATTGATACAATGAGTTGGATAAAAATCCCAATGAAGTTTCCTGGAACTTGTATTGTTTGTAATGAAAAAATTGAAATTAATGAAATTGGGCTATGGTCAAAAGGTACTGGTGTAAAACATGAAAAATGTGCTCAAACCAATGAATTACAATGTATTGTATGTGGTTCTCCTGCTGGATGTACTCAATGTGAATTTCAGGATATTTGTGATATTCCAAATGTATCTCAATTATGCATATGTAAGAAATGTAGTGGTGAAAAAAGTGCTTTCAATTCATACCAAAAATCATCTAGTAAAAAATTCCCTATTCTAAATTCTTAATTTTTAAGAAAATTACCTTTTATCTGATCATTTTCATTATGTTCTTGGATCGTCCTTAATTGAATCTAGATTAATATATGAAAACTAATTTAATTTGATCATATTATGCATTCTGAGAAGATTGATGAATATACTAAAAATAGCAATACTGCTTTACAGGGTGGTGGACAAGATCGTATTACCTCACAACATGAGAAGGGCAAACTAACTGCTCGTGAAAGAATTGATCTATTACTTGATGAAGGTACTTTTGTAGAAATTGACCCATTAACAACTCATCATTATTATGAATATGACATGCAGAAAAAGAAATTTTTTACTGATGGTGTAATTGGAGGATATGGTAATGTTTCTGGTCGTCAAATCTTTGTCTTTGCATATGATTTCACTGTATTAGGTGGAACATTAAGTCAGATGGGAGCTAAAAAAATTACTAAATTAATGGATCATGCATTAAAAACAGGATGTCCAATTATTGGAATTATGGATTCTGGTGGCGCTAGAATTCAAGAAGGAATTATGAGTTTAGATGGATTTGCAGATATCTTTTATCACAATCAACTAGCTTCTGGAGTAATTCCACAAATTACTGCAAGTGTTGGACCTTCAGCAGGTGGTTCCGTGTATTCTCCAGCAATGACTGATTTTGTTATAATGGTTGAAAAAATTGGAAGTATGTTTGTAACTGGACCTGATGTTGTAAAAACTGTATTAGGTGAAGAAATTTCATTTGAGGAACTTGGTGGTGCTAATACACATGGTTCAAAAAGTGGTGTTGCACATTTTGTTGCAGAAAATGAATACGAATGTATGGATTATATTAAAAAATTAATTTCCTTCTTACCTCAAAATAATACTGAACAACCACCTAAACTTTCAACTGATGATGATCCAAACAGATTAGATCATAATTTAATTAACATTATGCCAGAAAATCCTTTGCAGCCGTATGATATGAAAGAAATTATCAATTCTATTGTTGATAATCATGAGTTCTTTGAAGTTCATGAACTATTTGCACCAAATATTGTAGTGGGGTATGGTAGACTAAATGGTAATGTTGTTGGAATTGTAGCTAATCAACCAATGCATCTTGCAGGTGCATTAGATATTGATTCATCCAACAAAGCATCACGTTTTATTCGATTCTGTGACTCATTTAATATTCCAATAATTACTTTAGTTGATACACCTGGTTACATGCCAGGTTCTAATCAAGAACATAATGGAATTATTCGTCATGGAAGTAAATTGCTTTATGCATACTGTGAGGCAACTGTTCCGAGAATTACTTTAGTTATTGGAAAAGCATATGGTGGTGCATACATTGCAATGGGAAGTAAAAATCTTAGAACTGATGTTAACTATGCATGGCCAACTGCCAAATGTGCTGTTTTAGGTGGTGAAGCAGCCGTCAAAATTATGAATAGAAAAGAACTTGCTGCTTCTGATGATCCTGAATCTCTTAAAAAAGAATTGATAGATGAATTTGCAGAAAAATTTGAGAATCCTTACGTTGCTGCATCTCATGGAACAGTTGATAATGTAATTAATCCTGCTGAAACAAGACCTATGTTAATCAAAGCATTAGAAATGCTTGCAAATAAAAGAGAAAAACAATTACCTAGAAAACATGGAAATATTAATTTGTGATTAAAGATGATTGAAAAAGTACTTATCGCTAATAGAGGAGAAATTGCATTACGTGTAATTCGAACTTGTAAAGCACTTGGAATTAAAACAGTTGCTGTATATTCTGATGAAGATACAAATTCAATGCATGTTAAACAAGCAACTGAAGCATATCATATTGGTGAAGCAGCCCCTGCAAAATCATACCTTAATCAAGAAAAAATTCTAGATGTTATGCTATCATCTGGTGCAGATTCAGTTCACCCTGGATATGGTTTTCTTTCAGAAAATGATGATTTTGCAAGTCTATGTGAAAAAAATAAAATCACTTTCATCGGCCCTACCGCAGATTCAATGAATCTTTGTGGTGATAAAATGAAATGTAAAGCTGCAATGTTAAAGGCTGAAGTTCCAACTGTACCTGGAAGTCCAGGTTTAGTAAAAGATGCAGATGATGCAGAAAAAATTGCCAATGAAATTGGTTATCCTGTAATGCTAAAATCTGTCTATGGTGGTGGAGGTCGAGGTATTAGAATTGTAACAAATGATAAAGAATTACGTGATGGTTTTGAATCCGTTACTGGAGAATCTATTGCTGCAGTTGGAAAATCTGCAATATTAGTTGAAAAATTCTTAGAAAAGACTCGACACATTGAATATCAATTTGCTAGAGATACACAAGGCAATGCTGTACATATCTTTGAAAGAGAATGTTCTATTCAAAGACGTAATCAAAAATTAATTGAACAAACTCCTTCTCCTGTAGTTGATGAAGAAACTAGAGCACGTGTAGGTGAATTAGTTGTAAATGCTGCACATGCAGTTAATTATACTAATTTAGGAACTGCAGAATTTTTGAGAGCAGATAATGGTGAATTTTATTTTATTGAAATAAATGCCAGATTACAAGTTGAACATCCAATCACTGAATTTGTATCTGGATTAGATTTGGTAAAATTGCAAATAGATATTGCAAATGGAGAACCAATTCCGTTTAAACAAAATGATCTGAAAATGAATGGATATGCAATAGAATGTAGAATAAATGCTGAAGATACATTCATGGATTTTGCTCCTTCAACTGGACCTGTTCCTGATGTAACTATTCCTGCAGGACCAAGTGTTAGATGTGATACCTATCTTTATCCTGGATGTACCGTTTCTCCATATTATGATTCATTAATGGCAAAGCTTGTCACTTGGGGTCAAACATTTGAAGAATCTAGAACTAGGATGCTTTCTGCATTAAATGATTTTTACATTCAAGGTGTTGAAACATCTATTCCTTTGTATAAAACAATCTTGAATTCTGATGAATACAAAAATGGTGATCTTTCTACTGATTTCTTAAAACGTTATGATATGATTAATAGATTAACAGCAGACCTTAAAACAGAAAAAGAAAATAAAACTGATGCAGCTTTAGCTGCTGCAATTATTCATTCTGAATACTTTAAGAGCCGTATACAAAATACTACAAGTCATAATTCTCATTGGAAGGATAAACTGGATTGATAATATGACAAATTACAAAATTCAGGATATTGAAAAATCATTTGATGGAAAAATTATTGAAAATCTTGGAAATAATGATTATGTAATTAAAATTAATGATGCTGAACATAAATTAAAAATTATTACTATGAATTCAAATGGAATAGAATTTATTTTAAATCAACAATATCATAAAGCAAAGTATCTAGAACAATCTACTAATGAAATGAATATTGTAATTGATAATGTTCCAATTGTAATTAATTTACACACTCATTTTGATAAAATTGTTTACAAAAATTCTGGTGGTGGAGCAGCTGGTGGAGTACAAAAATCACTAAAGAGTCAAATTCCTGGAAAAGTTGTTTCAATTTCAGTTGAACATGGGGATAATGTAAAGAAAGGTGATGTAATTTGTACTTTAGAATCTATGAAAATGCAAGTGGCAGTTAAGGCACATAAAGATGGAGTTGTAAGAAATATCAAAGCTAAGGAAACTGGAACTGTTGCTAAAGGCGACGTAATTGCTGATATAGAATAAAAAAATTATTTATTTTAAAAAGTTTTTAATTTCATCATAATTTGGTTCTTTTAGTGGATCTTCTGATACCCATTTGTAACCAATTTTTCCATCTTCCATAATTATGAATACTGAGCGTTTTGCTGCATTGTAATCTTTGATATGTAATAGATCTTTTAACAAAATATCGTATTCTTTGATGGTTTTACTAGTATAATCTCCTAATAATGGAAAATTGAAGTTATGTTTTTCTGCAAATGCTTTGTTTGCAAAAGGACCGTCATTACTAATTGAAATTATTTGTGCACCCATATCTGAAATTTCTTTCCATGAATCTCTAAATGTACATAATTCGACTTCGCATACTGGTGAACTAGCTGCTACTATGAATGATAACACAATTTTTTTACCTTTAAATTCATCCAAAGTCCTCATTTTCAATTCTGTGTCTGGAAGTTCAAAATTTGGAGCAAGATCGCCTATATTTAGTCCCATGATCGGTTACTTCCTATTATCCTATAATTACTTTTCAAATTTTTCTTTTCCAAAAACTTGATCGAAAAAACGAAGCATATCTTATTATATAAAACTCAGAGATGAAAGTTAAATTGGTCGGAGAAATAGCGGGCAATTATAGCACCGTAGTATTGATGTTTGGGTTTGCAGTGGTCGCAATGGCACCTGCATTATTAATTTCACGTATGATTTCACCACGTAAAAAAAGTAATCCTGTAAAATTTTTGCCAATGGAATGTGGACAAGTTCCAAGTGGTGAAGGAAGAACTCATTTTATGATGCAGTATTACCCGTATATTCTGATGTTTGTAATTTTTGATGTTGTAGCAATTTTCTTGTATGCTTGGGGTAGTTCTCTTTTAGAACTTCCAAAAAGTGCAACTTTGCCAATGATGGGATTTTTGGCAATTATCTTTGGTGCGATGTCTTTTGCACTTTATCAATCAGGGAGACGAAGAATATGGTAGTTATTTATACAAATAATGTTAATGGGGGTTGGGAATAAAATTGCTTAAAGATTTAGTAACACCAGAAAATGCAAATGTCTTCATAGGAAAACTTGGAGATATTTTAGAAAAAGCAATTGACAAACCATTGGGCTATGCTATCAATTGGGGTAGAATTTGGTCACTTTGGCCTGTGCATATTGAAACAGCTTGTTGCAGTGTTGAGTTTGGTGCAGCATCAAGTCCTAGATATGATGTGGAAAGATTTGGTATCATTGAAGCATTTGGTTCACTTAGACAATGTGATCTAATTGTTGTTCAAGGAACTATTACACGAAAAATGGCTCCACGTCTTAGATTAGTTTATGATCAAATGCCAGAACCAAAATATGTGATTGCTATGGGAGCTTGTGCAATTACTGGAGGATTGTATTTTGATTCATACAATGTACTTCCAGGAATTGATGGAGTTCTTCCAGTTGATGTCTATGTTCCAGGTTGCCCACCTAGACCTGAAACTCTCATACAAGGATGTATTTTGTTACAAGAAAAAATTAAGAGAATGAAGGCTAGGAAGTTTGTATAATGAGTTCTGATACTGAAACAAAACCAGCAGCAAAACCAGCAGCAAAACCAGCAGCAAAACCAGCAGCAAAACCAGCAGCAAAACCAGCAGCAAAACCAGCAGAACTACCTGCATTTGAAAAAAGTATTTCTGATAAAATTGTTGAAAAATTTGGTGATAAAATTGAAGTTGAATTTGTTAAAGAAAATAGGGTTGGAATTAAAGTTAATAGAGATGATATTCATGATGTTGCAGAATTTATTCGAGATGGACTAAATTATGATCATGTTGAGTCTGTTTCAGGTGTAGATTACCCACAAGATAAAGAAATTGAAGTTGTTTATCATATTGGATCTTATTCTGATTCATCCTTGGCAAAACAACTACTTGTTTTAGCAACTAGAGCACAACGAGAAGAAAACCCAATTCCTGGAAAGGATGCAACAAAATTACCAACTCTTAGAGATATATTCTACAGTGTAGAATTTCATGAAAGAGAGGTTTTTGAAATGTTTGGAGTTTACTTTACTGGTCATCCCGATAATAGACGATTACTTTTGCCAGAAGATTGGGCAGATTTACCACCTCTCAGAAAGGACTTTGCAATAAAAGGACGATAGATATGACTGCAGAATTACCTCCTGGATTAGCAATCCAAAAAGTTGACGAGAGAATAATGACTCTCAATGTTGGACCACAACATCCTGGTTCTGGACATATGAGAATTATTGTACAAATTGATGGTGATTATATTGTTGCATGTGATCCTGATCCTGGTTATGTGCATCGTGGAGAAGAAAAAATGGCTGAATATAGAAATTACATCACAAATATTCCCCATTTAGAAAGACCTGTAATTCATGATTCTTGTAATGCACTTTATCCATATGTGTTGGGTGTTGAAGAACTACTTGGTATTGAAGTCCCAGAACGTGCAAAATATGTTCGAGTTATTTGTTCAGAATTAAATCGTTGTATCTACATCATGTATTGGCTTGCAATTTATGGTATCTTCTTAGGTCACTCTACAATGTTTATGTGGCCAGCAGGTGACCGTGAACTCTTAATTGATCTTATGGAAAAAATTAGTGGTGCAAGAGTAACACATGCACACTTTGTTCCAGGTGGAGTTAGAAATGATTTACCTCCAAATTTTGAAGAAGTATGTTTGCGTCAAGTAAATTACTTTGAAAAACGTATCAGAGAATATGCTGCAGTATTTTATGATAATCCAATTTTGATTTCAAGAACTCAAGACACTGGTGTACTTTCTCGTGAAGATGCAATTAGACTTGGAACAACTGGTTCTGTATTGCGTGCAAGTGGAGTTAGTTATGATCTTAGACAAAAGGAACCTTACGATGTCTATGAAGAATTAGATGTACATAGTCCTGTAATGAAGGAAGGTGATTCTTATGCAAGATCAAAAATTCCATGGCTTGACATGTTGGAAAGTTGTAACATAATTAAACAAGCATTGCAAAAAATGCCAAAATCTGGTTCTGTTAGAGTAAAACTAAAACCAAATCCAAAAGGTAAAGGACTTGACTCTGTTTACAAACGTGTAGAATCTGGTAGAGGTTCTTTAGGATGTCATATTGTTTCTGATGGAAAAGTTGAACCTTATCGACTAAAACTTAGTGTTGGTTCTTTTAGAAATCTTATCGCATTACCATATCTTCTAAAAGGTGAAAAACTTGGTAACATGCCATCTGTTTATTGGAGTCTAAATTATTGGCCAGTGGAGGCAGACCGATAAATGTCTGTAATTGCACCAAATTTCAAACTTAGTGGATTTATCAAATCTATAATTGATGATGCTGTATGGTTCCTTTTGATATTTTCATTAATTGGTTTCCCAGTTGTCATGATGGTTTTATTTGTAATTCCAATGCCTGTTATTGATGGAGAATTACTTACACCCTTTCTTGCATTTACTTATTTAGCTGATCCAACGCGTACACTCCCAATTGTTCAAGCATTCATGACAACTGATATGTTTAAGATAATGGCTTTTCCAGGATTTGGATTTGCTGCATTATTAGCAGCTGGAACAATTTTTGTTGAAAGAAAAATGCTTGCAAAATTACAATTAAGAGTTGGTCCATTTTATTGTGGAAAAGTTGAAGGTATTCTACAATTAGCAGGTGATGGATTAAAATTAATTTCAAAAGAAATTATTATTCCTGCCAAAGCTGATAAACCTATTTTTTGGGCAGCGCCAGTTTTGTTTGTTGCATCAGCTGCAGCATTTGTTGCATTAATTCCTGTAGCACCAGGTTGGGTAGTTGCAGATGTAGATATGGGATTGCTTGCAGTATTTGCGGTAATTGGATTTTTCCCAATTGTAACAATTCTTTCTGCATGGTCTGCAAACAGTAAATTCCCATTCATTGGAGGAATAAGAGCATTATTCCAAATGGTCTCATTTGAAATTCCATTAATCTTGTCTCTGTTGGGAGTTGTAATGGTTACTGGAACCCTTAATTTGTCAGAAATTGCTGCAAGTCAATCGAGTTTCCCATGGATTGTATTTTTACCCGTTGGAGCAATTGTATTTTTCATTACTATGCTTGCCGAATTAGAAAGAATTCCGTTTGATTTACCTGAAGCAGAAAGTGAAATTGTTGCTGGATGGTTAACTGAATTATCTGGAATGATGTATGGACTTGTTCAATTAGGAACATATCTCAAACTTTACGCCTTTGCAGCATTGTTTGTTGTATTATTCCTTGGTGGTTGGAATGGCCCTATGATAGTTCCACCATTCCCTATGGAGCTTGCTACTGAAGGAATTGAGCTTGGTCCTGTAACTGCAAAGATAGGTGGATTGGAACCATTACTTACTGAAGTGATTACTCAAGAAATGCTTAATGGAACTTTGATGTTTGTTCTAAAGACAGTTGGTGTTATCTTCTTCATATTATTACCAAGAGGTGTTTTCCCAAGAATTAGAGTCGATATGTTACTGAATCTCGGATGGACTAAATTGATCGGTCTTGCATTCGTTAACATCTTTATTGCACTAGCTTTGGTTTACGCTGGAGTGCTCGGACCAGGAGGTTTACAATGACAAATACTGCTACAGGCATCATACGTGCACTAAATTCTGGAATTAAACATATTGCAACAAAACGATTTACTCTTCGTTATCCTGAAGAAAAACTAAAGTTTGTAGGTGATGGCTATCAATTTGATCCTTCCACAGGTGTTGGTATTGCTGGATTAAAGGGACGTCATATGTTATTCCATGATCACTGTACTGGATGTCAATTATGCTCAATTGCATGTGAAGGAGTTGCTGAAGCAATTGCTATGGTTAAAGTTCCAGAAGAACAAAAACAAAATAAAAAATCCATCATGCCTCAAATTGATTATGGAAAATGTGTCTTTTGTGGTTTATGTGTTGACGCATGTCCATTTTATGCACTTTACATGACTAACGATTATGAATTATCCTCATTTAGCAAAGAGGGTTTGATCTATACCCCTGCACAACTTGCAGTCAAACCATATGTTGAACAAGATAGTGAAATTATAATTACTAAATATGGAGCTACCCATGGCTGATGCTGCATTTCTTGCATTAACAGTTATTACAATTGGTTCTGCAATTGCCGCACTTGAAATGAGATCTTTAATTTATGGCTCTATTGCATTAATGGGAACTCTTGGTGGAATTGCTGGATTCTTCTTTTTACTTGATGCACCGTTTGTTGCATTGTTTCAGTTAGCCGTTTATGTTGGGTCAATCGCTGTCTTGATTCTATTTACTGTAATGCTTGTAAAAAGAGAACTTATCTTTAAAAAAATTGAAGATAGAAAAAGAAAATTTGCAGGAATTGGTTTGATGTTAATTATTATGGTATCATTAGGTGCTGTATTCTTAGATTCTGGAATTAAAACAATAACTACTGATGAACCACCAGTTGATTTTAGAGATATTGGTGCTGACTTTGTAATTTATTATTGGCCAGCATTAATTCTAATGGGTTTGATTTTAGCCGGTTCAGTAACTGGTGCATTAATTTTAGCAAGAAGGGAGGATGTGGAAAATGACCAACGAGTTAGTTGATTTTACATTAGTTTCTGTTGCTTTATTGGCAATAGGAATTTACGGTCTTGCAGTAAAACGTAATTTCATTAGAATGTTATTTGCAGTTGAAATTATTATCAATGCAGCAAATCTTAATCTTGTAGCATTTGGTAGATTCTTGCCTCATGCTGGTGGTCAAACTTTAGCATTATTCTCCATAGCAATTGCAGCAGCAGAAGTAGCTGTAGGATTATCCTTAATTATTGTAGCATACCGCATGTATCAAAATGTCGATATTGCTGACTTCAGGAGCTTGAAAGGGTAATGGAATATGCATTATTACAGGCAGTTTTCCTGCCATTACTGTTATCTCCAGTAGCATATATTCTTGGAAAAAAATTTGGTCCAACCCCAGCAATGTGGTTTACATTTGCAATTTTACTTTACACCACAATTCTTGTAATTAATGCAGCCCTTTCTGGAACAGTAGAAGAACATTATCCATGGACCGAACAATTTGGTGAATTTGGTTTCTTGTTGGATGGACTTGCATCACCATTTGCAATAATGATTTATGTCTTATCTACAATATTGGCAATTTACTCTAAACCATACATGATTCATAAATTCCATGAACAATTTGAAGAAGAACAAAAAATTAACAATTCTCAAAGTGGTCAAACATCTGTTGTTGAATCAACTGCTCTTTCAAGTTATGTGAATGCTAAATCTGGTCTTTACTTTGCACTTTATCTTGTATTTGCAATGGGAATGCTTGGAACAGTTATGTCCACAAATTTGATTGAATTTTATATTTTCTTTGAGGTCATGTTGATTCCTGGTTTCTTTTTAGTTGCGTTATGGGGTGATGGACCAAGAAGAAAAATTGGTTTAATGTTCTTATTTTGGACTCATGCTGGTGCAGTTGTTTTACTATTAGGATTTTTGATGATAGGACTTACTATTGGTAGCTTTGACTTTGCAGATATTCAAGAATCTCAACTTCCTGGAGATATTGCAATGTATTCTGCTGTTGCAATTTCAATAGGTCTTGGTGTTAAATTGGCAGTTTTCATGTATCACATTTGGCTTCCATATGTTCACGGTGCAGCACCTACACCAATCAGTGCATTATTGTCACCAGCAATGATTGGAATTGGAGCTTATGGTCTCTTTAGATTAGTTGTTGAATTTTTACCTGTAACATTTTCAGAACTTGCAATTTGGTTCCACATTTGGGGTCTTGTTACTATGATCTATGGTGGTGCAATGGCATTAATGCAAGATGACTTGAAACGTTTTCTTGCTTATTCTAGTATCAGTCAAATGGGCTATTTGTTATTCGGTATAGGATCAATGTCTGCATATGGTCTTGCAGGTGCTGAAATGATGTATGTTACTCACGCTATTGGAAAAGGTATTCTCTTCATGATGGCTGGAATTATTATTGTTAAAGTTGGAACTCGAAGTTTCTCAAAACTTGGTGGACTTGCTGGTAAGATGCCCATCACTGCTGTTTGTGCGGTTATTGGTGCTCTAACAATCATGGGCGTACCACCAACTAGTGGATTTATGGGTGAATGGATTATGTTTTACGGTGCATTAGAAACTGCAATTGCAGAAGGTTCTACAGTTAGAGCAGTAGCATTTGGATTAGGTCTTGTTGCAACAGCACTTACAATGTCTTACATGCTTTGGATGTTAAAACGTGTATTCTTTGGTAAACTTCCTGAAAATCTTCAACATGTCAAAGAAGGAAGTTGGTATATGACAATTCCAATGATGGTTCTCGCAGGATTTTCAATTGTAGTTGGAATTTATCCTGATATTTTCTTGAAAACAATTATTCCATACATGAACGGAGTGATGGGGGTTTAGATTATGGCAACTGAATTAATGGGATTTGAAATTACAAGTGCATGGTTAATTTGGATGCTTCCATTTGCTGCAGCATTAATTATGCCAGGTATTGGAAAACTATCTCAAAATGCAACAAAATATGTTGCAGTTGGATTTGCTTTAATGAGTGCTGTGTCTGCAGCATCCTTAGTCCCTCTTGCATTAGAAGCAGGTGAAGTTCATAGCCAAATAATGTGGATTGAAGCACTTGGAATTAAAGCTGGTGTACTAGCAGATCCTCTTTCAATTATAATGGCAAACGTTGTTGCTTGGATTTCCTTCTTGATTATGATTTACAGCACTGGATATATGAAAGGCGATAAAGACATTACAAGATTCTGGTTCTGGATGATGTTCTTTATCGGTTCAATGCAATTAATTGTATTATCTGATAACTTACTTCAAGTATTCTTTGGTTGGGAAGGTGTTGGACTTGCATCATATGCATTGATCAGCTTTTGGTATCGTGATAAAAAGAAAGATCATGTTGGTGTTGAAGGACGAACTGTTCTTGGAATGTTAGATTACTATTCACCAACACACGCTGGTATGAAGGCCTTCATCATGACAAAAGTTGGAGATGTAATGATGATTGCTGGTATGCTTTTGATATTTTTGTTTGCTGGTACTTTTGGATTTAAAGAATTAATGGGTGACACTGATTGGGCAACTGCGATGGCTGCTCAAGGATTACTAGTTCCTGCATTTGTTTTACTATTTGGTGGTGCAATGGGTAAATCTGCACAATTCCCATTAAACGAGTGGTTGTTAGAAGCAATGACTGGACCTACTGCAGTATCTGCATTAATTCACGCAGCAACAATGGTCAAAGCAGGTGTATTCTTGGTAGCAAGAATTGGTCCACTTGTATTTGCATTGGGTGCAGCAGGAATTTTAGCAGATCAATTCTTTGAAATTGTTGCTTGGACAGGTGCAATTACTGCATTATTACTTGCAACACAAGGAATGGTTAATCCTGAAATTAAGAAAGTTTTAGCATATTCTACTGGTTCTCAAATTGGTTATATGATGATGGCATTAGGTGTTGCAGGATTATCTCATCAATATGTTGATGGTTACACTGCAGGATTCTTCCACTTAATCTCTCACGCAATGTTTAAAGCTTCATTATTCATGGCAGCAGGATCCCTCTTGCATATTGTTGGTTCTAGATTTATGACAGATATGGGAGGTCTGAGAAAACAGATGAAGAAAACTTATGCTTTCATGTGGGCTGCAGGCCTTGGTTTAATGGGAGCACCATTTATCACAACAGGTTTCTGGAGTAAGGATGCAATCTTTGCTGCTGTATATGAATCTGGAAATGAATGGGCATTACCATTATTCATTATTGCAGTTTTAACTGCTATAATTACAGCATTCTATACAACAAGAATGATTGGTTTGGTATTCTTTGGTAAGAAGAGTAAACATATTGAAAAGATGGAAGAAGAAGGACATCATATTCATGAAGCATCAGTATCTATGTGGGTTCCATATGGTATTCTTGCAGTACTTACAATTGGTATTGGTATTATTGGATTATCTGCAGAAGAAGGATTACATCATACATTTGAATATTATCTTAAAAACTCATTTGGAATTTACAGTTCCCATGCAGCAGATGAATCTTCAATATTGCCAGAATTCTTACAAGGACTTAATCCAGTTGCACTTGGTGCATCACTAGTAGCATTTGCTACTGGTATTGGACTGGGTTACATCTTTTACATTGGTAGATGGGTTGATCCTGTTAAATTTGTAAATTCAAATATTGTCTTTTATTCAATTCACAAACTTTTCTTAAACAGATGGTATCTTAACGCAATTGTCTATTGGTGCTTTGTCACAACACCATTATGGTTAGCAAGAGGTGTTTCTAGATACTTTGAGAAGACAGCAATTGATTACGGTATGAATGATGGAGTTCAAAAAGCAGTTAGTTGGAGTGCTAAAGTAATTCAGGGCACTCAAACTGGTGTATCCCAATCATATCTATTTGTATTTGGAGCAGGATTATTATTCGTAGTCTTGATATTGTTGATATAGGAGATTTGATGACATGTTAGAAATTACTTCAACTCCTCTCGTAATAATGGCCATATTGGGTACTGTTGGTATCCTTCTTCCAATCATTAGTATTGCAAGAAAAGAACAGGGTTCTAATTCATTTTATGCTATAATTGCATTTTCTGCATTAATCGTATCTATGGGATATGTTGGATACCAATTCATTGAAGATAATGTTTCTCCATCTGCATTATTCTCTGAAGATGTTGTAGTTGATGATGCATTTGGTGGATTCTTTGCAATAGCTATGTTGATAGTTGCTTTGTTCACCACTGTTGGCTCTTTTAATTATATGAGAAAACATAATTCTCCTGCAGTTTACTATTCTCTAATTTTACTTGCAACTATTGGTATGGTTCTAGTTGCATACTCAACTGACCTTGTAATGCTATTTGTAGCATGGGAGCTTATGAGTATTCCAACATACATTCTAGTTGGATTTATGAAAAAGAATCCAAGCTCAAATGAAGCAGCTTTAAAATATTTCTTGTTTGGTGCATTATCTTCTGCAATCATTGTTTATGGTATTTCACTTTCATACGGATTAACTGGTTCTACAAATATTGGAGAAGTCATTCAGGGTTATTCAACACTTGACCCATCACTGCTTCCACTTGCGTTACTTTCCGTTGGATTGTTTATTGCAGGATTTGGATTTAAAATGGGACTTATTCCATTCCATCAATGGCTTCCTGATACCTATGAAGGTGCACCTGCACCAATTACTGCACTTCTTGCAGCAGCAACCAAAAAAGCTGGATTTGCTGCAACGATTAGAATTGTAGTTTTGGGAATGGTAGTTTTACATCTTGATTGGACTCTGGCACTTGGTATTATTGCAGTAATGACAATGACTATTGGTAATGTTGCAGCAATTATGCAAAAGAACATTTCTAGAATGTTGGCGTATTCTAGTATTGCACATGCAGGTTACATCTTGATTGGACTTGCAGTAGCACCACACAGTTCTCTTGGTTTACAAGGTTCTTTGTATCAAATAATGAATCATGCCGTAATGAAAGGTGCTGCATTTATTGCAATTGCAGGAATTGTCACAACTCTTGCAGTAACTCATATCGATAAATTACAGGGACTTGGAAGACGAATGCCTATTACTGCTTTAGGTTTGGTAATTGCACTATTTGCTTTAGCTGGTATTCCTCCACTTTCTGGATTTTGGAGTAAATTGATGTTATTTGGTAGTGCCTTAGATGCAGGTTCTGCATTATGGTGGGCTCCATGGCTTGCAGTTGCAGGTGTATTGAACAGTGCATTATCACTTGCTTACTATGGTTGGTTAACTAGAAAAATGTACTTTGAAGGTGAAACTCAAAAACGAGTTATTGAACCAAAATCTGTTATGGCCGTTATGATATTCTCCACAATCTTCTTGGTAGGATTTGGTGTTTATCCAGAACCATTGCTTAAATTTGTAGAACTTGCAACTCCTGTTATTGATTTAGGTATTATGCCTTAAACGAAGTAAATTTAATTAATTCTTCTAAGTTTATTTTTGCATCATTGTCTGGGATTTTTCTCAAAAATAATCTTGCTTTCTCAGAATACTCTTTTAACAATTCTTCCATTTTGTTAAATCCGTCTCTAGGATCTACACTTTTCTTAATTAGTAAATTAAATAATTTTTCTTCATTTTTCCAATCTAACAAATCATCTCTAATTTGATATGCAATTCCAAGATTTTTTCCATATCCTGTTAAGGCTTCAATTTGTTCTTCTGTTCCGTTTGCAATTATACCTCCAATTCTAGCTGAAACTTCAAATGCAGTTGCAGTTTTGTATTCTATAACTTTTAGATAATCGTCAAATGTAATATCTCCACTATCTTCTAATCTTCCTTCAATCATTTCTCCTTCACTCATTAACATTGCAGTTGTAGCCAAATCTTTTGTAATTCTGGCATTATCTAATCTTGATGAAATTGCAAGGATTAATCCTAAAACAAAATCTCCTGTTAATACACTTGTATTATATCCATATTTGACATGAAATGGATCCTTTTGTCTTCTCATAGTTTCATTATCTATGATATCATCATGGATGATTGATTCCATATGTAAAAATTCAACTGCACATGAGGCTGATAAGACATTTTCATCTATCTTGCCTATACTTTCAGCAGATAAACTCAAAATAATCGGTCTAATTCTTTTTCCACCTTCTAATGAATATTTTAGAGGATCGATAAATTCTGATTCAGAGTATAGTGCAAGTTCCTTATCTAAAGCTTGATCAATTTTCTTGATATATTCTCCATATGTCTCCAGTAGAGGGTTTATCTCAATATTTTTCCTGTCCAAGATAATTGATCAAAAACCTTTGTTATTACTAATTAAATCTTGGTGCTTTTGTAGGTATTTGTAGTAAAGAGATGGTGCTCCAGCCGGGATTTGAACCCGGGATCACTGCCTTGAAAGGGCAGTATGCTTGACCGGACTACACCACTGGAACCCATGAAAATTTTTCTCTTAGATCATAAAATCTTTTGCTACACAACAAAGATTTTTGTATTGGCAGAATTATTGTTGAATTATGAACCTAATTCAGAAAATTGATCAAATTATTGAAGAAAGAAGCCTACTAAAACACCCATTTTATGAAATGTG
This sequence comes from uncultured Nitrosopumilaceae archaeon, assembly GCA_937897875.1. Lineage (GTDB taxonomy): Archaea > Thermoproteota > Nitrososphaeria > Nitrososphaerales > Nitrosopumilaceae > Nitrosopumilus. The sequence goes on along the minus strand of CALCPD010000001.1, from coordinate 18,974 downwards.
GTCTGATGGAAAATTAACTCAGGAATCTTTAGCAGGATATTCAAAGGAATACTTTCAACTTGTAAAAGCAGTTCCTGAATTTATGACACCGATTATTGAAAAAGCACCAAATTCTGTAATCACTGAATTAACTGAAAATCAACAAGAAGAATCCGATCACATAAAACCTTGGATTAGCTTTGCAGGAGAACTTGGTGTCTCTAATGATGAATTAATTTCATATTCAGGATTAGATAAAACCAAAAAAGCAGTATCCGACTTATCTGAATTAATGACTACTTTTGATGGTGGCGCATGTGCAATGTATGCATTTGAAAAAGAAATTCCAAAAATTAGTCAAACAAAATTAGATGGTTTATCTGAATTTTATCAAATAACAAATGATAATGCAACTGAATACTTTAAACTCCACACTGAAGCTGACATTAGACATACCGCATCTTGGAGAAATATCTTAGAAAAATCAAATGCTGATACAAGTAATCTAATTGAAATTGCTGAAAAATCTGTTTCAGCACAAAACCTGTTACTTGACAGTTGTTATGAAGAATACTGTTAACCTCATAACATTTTATACCTCAAAAAAAATTTATGACTTTAGGGCCCGTAACTCAGCCTGGTAGAGTAACCGGCTCATAACCGGTGAGCCAAGGGATCAAAGCCCTTCGGGCCCATTATTTTCAATTAGTTTTAAAATGAGTCTATACACAAATTATTGGCTGCAATGAAGAATCAGAGTTATATCTGAAATTGATGATTGGAAGGCATTTGTCTGAGCTGCCCAAACTCATTTACTAATTTGCTGCTTTACTTTATCTAGAATATCTAGACCGATTAATTTTTGTTCATACAATACTTCGGCAATTTGTAATATGTTTAAAATTGAATGCATTTTTACTCCAAGCTCTTGTAAAGCTTCTGTAGCCCCTTCCATTCTGTCTACAATTACATATGCATCTTTTACTGGAACATTTACTTCTGTTAATGATTTTGTTGCATTTAGAACTGAACCACCTGTAGTTGCAACATCATCTATCATTACAACTTTCATTCCATCATGAATTTTTCCTTCAACAGATTTTGAAGTACCATAATCCTTTGGTTTGCTTCTAACATAGATTAGCGGTTTTACTGTTTCAATTGCCAATGCTGATGCAATAACTAATCCTCCTGTGGGAACTGAAACAATACTTTCAAAATTCTCTAATCCAATATCTTCTGTAATTTGATTTTCTAGATACTTTACCATCATTCTAAATTCTTGAGGATAACTTGGAACTAATCTTAAATCCACATAATATGAACTACTTTTTCCACTGGCTAGTGTAAAATCTCCAAATTTTATTATCTCTTTTTGATGTAAAAAGGTCACAAATTCTTTCACAAATTCCATATCATATTTCACTACATTGGATTTATTTTGGTTTGTATTTAGTATCTATTATGCCTGAAATTTGGTTGAATTATGGGATCACAGACGTGGTTTTAGATATAAAGGCTGAAAATTTAGAGCAAAAAATTGATTCTGATGGTAAAATTATGGATGATTCTGCCATTTCTGAAAAACTCAATTCTTTAGATTTATCCAAACCAATGGAATTAGTAGTATTGCATAACTCTAAATCAATTCTGAAAATTATTTCATCTTTATTTACATTATGTGAACAAAAATCAAAACCATTCCCAAAAATATTAGCTGAGAAAAAAATTCTAAATTTAGTTAAATCTGGATTGCCTGAAGGAAGTTCAATTAATGAATTTGATGATGTTGATATTTCCAATTCAAATCTTGTATTTATGGGAGAGATGGGATTTGATGGTTTATTTGGTTATGAAACTGTTGCAACTCGTCTTATCAAAAAATTTGGTACTGAATCTATGCTTTCTGCATATGCAAAAAGACAAAGTAATATTCCAACACCTGGACAATACACTGAAAGTTTAATTGAAGCAAAAAAGTTTGCTGATAATTTTGAAATTCAAGCAATTGAAATTATTGCAAATTCTGAAGGAATACTTGATTTTACCATTGATCATCCTTCTAAAACACTTTCCACAACTAAAATTTTAGAATCAAATTCGATTAAAGATGTCGGTGAACATAAAACTATGATAATGAGTACTGGTAAGGATGCAAGTAACGATACTTTAGGAAATTCTTTATCTTCACTTTGGAATTGCTCAAATGCTATCAAAAAAGATGGTCTCGCAATTTTAGTTGCTGAATGTAAAAGCGGTTTAGGTTCTGATGCAATTCAACAATATATTGAAGACCGATTAACTTTGGAACAATTAAAAAATCCTACAAAATATGTTGATGGAATGGAAAACTTACTATTTTTATCAGAAATACAAAAAAACTTTCAAATTGGTTTGATATCTATTTTACCTGAATTTTATGCAAAAAAACTTGATATGATTTCTTTACCTGGAATTAAATATTCTATGGATTATATTTTAAAAACACAAGGTGCTAGACAAAAAGTTGCAGTTGTAACTGATGGTGCAAGACTTTTTCTAAGGTAGAATCCCTGAAAATAATCCTGATGGTAATGGTGCACATAGAACTGCTAATATTATAATTCCAATATATGCAAGTTTTCTATTTTTTGTAAGTGGAGATATATCATCAAGTGGAGTTGCACTCGGATTCTTGGTTGACATTACTAAAATTAAGATTGCCATTAACCAATAATTTAGCAAAACAAGTACTAACATACTTCCATAAGTTGCATACCTGTGGATTTTTTGACCTAACAATGTTCTTGCCATATGTCCACCATCAAGTTGCCATGCTGGAAGTAAATTCAAAAACGTAATTAAAAATCCAATCCATGCCGCAAACATTACAGGTGTCATGATCACTTCGTGACCTGGTCCTCCTTTACCAAATACTGCCAAACTTGCAGTCATTAGTAATGGCTCTCCTTGTTCCCACTCTACTAGAATTTGTTCTGCAAATAATCCTTCAGCTATTCCTTGATCTAAAATTGGTGCAGTATATGCTCCATATAGTGAAACAATTATTGTAATTACAAGTCCTGCAATTGGCCCTGCAATAGCTACGTCAAATAAAATACTTCGATTAATTGTTAATCCTTTTGATTGAATAAAAGCACCAAATGTTGGAATTCCTAGTATTGGTAAACCTGGAATAAAGTATGGCCAACTTGTTTTTAATCTATGTGCTTTCGCTGCAACAATATGTCCAAGCTCATGTGTTCCTAAAATTCCTAAAAGAGCAAGCGTATAAACAATTGCCATTTGGAATGGATCTCCAATTTCAATAATTGCATTTGTTCCAGATGTTCTATAGTAGCCATCAATCATTACAAATGAAATAACAATTGCAAACAACAATCTCGGTGTCCAAGTTGCATTGAGCCACTTTCTAGATTTTTTTATTGTAAATTTTTGAATTTCAATATAAATTCCATCATCTTTTTTTAATAATTTACAAACATAATTTCTATTTTCTAAAGCTCTTGCTAAATCTTCAAATTTTGTTTTAAATTTAACATCTATAATTTTAAATTCTAAAGTGAATTCAGTTTTTGTAAATTCTCCTACATTAAAAATTGAATTTACTAATGAAATAATACCTTCTTGAGAATCTTCTTCCATCTAATTAATTATCTCTTATTCCATTAATGATCTTTTTGTTTAAAATTAAATATTGATGGTTTTAACTATAATCATGCAAGTAATTTTGAGACAATTGGGTGACTGTAGCATACGTAGAGCAGATCCAAGCGATCTAATCTCAGTTATGGAAATTAATCTCAAAACCTTACCTGAACATTACTCTGATTACTTTTATGAATCATTATTACAAGAATTACCTGAAGCATTTTTGGTCGCAGAAATCGATGGCAAAATAGTTGGATATGAAATGTGTAAAACTGAATTTGGGTTTTCTAATTTTAAAAAATTGGGGTTTGTAAAAAAAGGACATGTGGTATCAATTGCTGTTCTTGATGAACATAGAAAAAAAGGAATTGGTAAAGCTCTTGTTGAAGAATCTGTAACTGGGATAAAGGCTAGAAATTGTGATGAATTTTACTTAGAAGTTAGATGTAGCAATACTGATGCTGTTCGTCTTTATGAAAAACTTGGATTTGTAATTAGACAGGAACTTAATGCATATTACCGTGATGGTGAATCTGCATACTTAATGGCGATTGAATTAGATTGAAAGTTGGAATAATTATTGTACTTGCAGTTATGATGATGATTGGTTCATCAGCAAATGTTTTTGGCGTTGTACTTGTATTTTTAGACAAGGATGTATATGAAATTCCAACTCCTGAAAAACCATTAACCATTTTTATTGATTCTCCTGGTAAAGTAACCATTTCTGTAAGCAATGGTGAAATTGCAACAATATTAGGTGAAACAACTTCTGGCGAATTTACAATTTATCATGATGACTATAATTTTGTTGAGGGTACAATGTTAATTGCAAATCACATTAATGATTATACTCTTAAGGAGTGGACAGATGTTTCAACTTTTTCTAAAAATGTATCCACTGAACCTGCAAAAGAAACAACTAGCGTAAAATCTGGTAATGGTGGCGGTTGTTTAATTGCAACAGCAACTTACGGTTCAGAACTTGCACCACAAGTTCAACAACTCAGAGAGTTGCGTGATAACCAATTACTACAAACAGAATCTGGAAGTGCTTTCATGAGTTCATTTAACGAAATGTATTATTCATTCTCACCAACAATTGCAGATTATGAGCGTGAAAATCCAATGTTCAAAGAAGCAGTCAAACTTACAATTACTCCAATGCTCTCAACTTTGGCAATCATGGAGAACGCAGAATCTGAATCAGAAGTCTTGGGACTCGGACTCTCAGTTATTGCATTGAATTTGGGAATGTATCTTGGCGCTCCAGCCATAGTCATAATTAGTATTAGAAAAATTTTTTGAGAAGATAAACGATAAATAACTCACAGAAAGTTTTTTCACATGGATAAGCGTAAAGGTATGGGAGCTTTAATTTTCATACTTTGTATAGGTGGATTTTTTGTTTATGCATATTTACTAATGTTATCTGAGTGGTCTCCAATTGTTTTACAATTATCTGTCTTAATGGCAGTTGGTGGTATTCTTGGAATTATTGCTTGGATTGGATATGTCATGGCAACAACTAAACCTACATCTGCAACAATCACATCTGCTGATGATTCATCTATTTAGTAATTTTTACATCTACAACTGTTTGATAATATCTCGGACCAACAGCTCTTACTATTTTTGAACCCAGAATTTCTGATTTTACTGATGTAATTTTTTTATAATGTTCTTCAGTTAATTTTCCAGCTTCTGATTTTTTATCTGCATGAATGTGAGAGTAATAATGAATAATTCCGCCACTTTTTGTTGTATTGATTGCAGAATCTAAAAATTCATCTGATCTTTCTGGCAATAATGTTAAAGTTCTATCTGATTTATCGATTAATTGTTCTTGAATTATTGTTGTTGCATCTCCATTAATGGAGATTACTTCACCTGCTAATTTGTTAATCCCAATATTTCTTTCACATAGTTTTGATGCTACTGGATTTAAATCAAGACTGTATACAGTACATTTTTTCTTTTTTGCAGCCATAATTGAAAACATTCCTACACCTGCAAACATGTTTGTCATTACTTCTCCATCTTTAGTCAATGTTGCAATTCTTTCTCTTTCTGTTGATAGACGAGGTGAAAAAAATGCATTTTCTACATCTACAATAAATTTACAGCCAAATTCCTTGTATTCTGTTTCAGTATTGTCTTCACCTGCAAGAATCTCGAGATTTCTTGTACGAAAATCTCCTTCTACTGCTGATGATTGATAAAATACACTTTTAACAATTTTAACTTCATTTAGTAAAGTTTCGCCAATAATTTTTTTCTTGGATAATAAAGAATCAGGTATTCTAACAATAATTATACTTCCTATTTGATCAAATGCTGAGATTAATTCGTCACTTTCTTTAGATGTTAATACACTTTCTAGTGACTTTTTTAACATTCGAGTCAATGCTTGTAGTAAAAGTTTCCTGATTGCTTTTGATCTTTATCTAATCTACTTTCTATTTTATTGACTCTTGGTCTTAGACTTTTTTCATCTCTTCTAAATGACATGTCTAGTGATTTTAGGAATCTATTCATAGCTTCTGATTTTGGCATGGGTGCCGTTGCTGTTCCTGCTTTTCCTGACTCTCCTTCAAATATTATCATTGAATCTGACATTAAATCCATTAACTGTAAATCATGGTCAATTATGATTGCTGATTTTCCAAAAGAACGAACAAATTTTTGTAAAAATTTTGCAACTGCAATTCTATCTTCAACATCTAAAAATGCTGATGGCTCATCCAATGCATACAAATCTACTTTTTGAATTAAACATGATGCCACTGCAATTTTTTGTAGTTCACCCCCTGAAAGATTTTTTACAGATTTATTGTACAATTTTCTAATTTTTAATGGATCTAGGATTTGTTCTTCCTCTTGACTTCCTTCAATAGGGCCTCCATTTGCTTTTTCTAAAAGTGCTATAACTTCTACATCAATATCATTTTGTAGATATTGTGGTTTGTATGCTATCTTGATTTTTTTATCAACTGAACCTACATCTGGTTTTTGAACGCCTGCAATCATTTTCATCATTGTAGTTTTTCCTAGAGCATTGGCCCCCATTATTCCTAAAACTTCTCCTTTTCTTACTTTTCCAGGCTCAATTGACACTGAAAATGAATCAAATTTCTTCTCTAGTTTTGGATAATTTACAATATCTGTACCTTCTTGGAAAATATCTGTTGATGATGATGATACATCCATAGAAAATTTCTTTTCTCTAAATCTAACATTTTCATTTGGCAAATATCCATCAAGGAATACATTGATTCCAATTTTAGTTGATAAAATATTTGAAACAATTCCATATGCTGTTGGTTCACCATATAGCACTTCGATATAGTCACTAAGAAAATCAAGTAATGTAAGATCGTGTTCTACAACCATTACACTTTTTCCAATTTTAGCTAATCCTTGAATTACTCTTGCAACACCTGTTCTTTGAAAAACATCATTATATGATGAAGGTTCATCAAAAAAGTAAAATTCTGTATCTTTTGATGCAGCTGCAGCCACTGCAATTCTTTGTAACTCTCCTCCACTAAGTTCTTTCAAACTTTGTTCCATTGAATTTTGTAATCCTAATTCTCTAACTAATTCTCTAGTGATACCTCTTTCGTCATATTTATCAAGTAATTCATTTCCTGTACCATCAAATGCCTCTGCAAGATGATGAATTTGTTGTGGTTTTATTGATGCACGAATTTCATTTTTTTCAATTTTTTGAAAATGTTGTTTTAACTCAGTTCCACTGTAATGTTTAAAAATCTCATCCCATTCTGGTGGATTTTCATATCTACCAAGATTTGGTTTTAGTTTTCCAGATAAAATATTGACTACAGTACTTTTCCCCATTCCATTTCTTCCTAGTAGTCCTACAACTTCCCCTTTTCTTGGAGTTGGTAATTTGTATAATCTAAAGGAGTTTGTTCCATACTGATGAATTTTATCAGTAGCTAACTCACTTGCTAAATTTACAATTGTGATTGCATCAAAAGGACATACTTTGACACATATTCCACACCCATTACAAATATCCTCATCAATTTGGGCTTTTTTTGATTCTTCATTAATTGTAACACATTCTGCACCTGATTTGTTTACTGGACAGTATTTTATGCACTCTAACCCACATTTTTGTGGCTGACATAGATCTTGATCTAATACTGCAACTCTGTGTGTCATAGTTGTAATTCGATATTTTCTTTGCTTTATACCTATTTTGAGTAGATTTCATATCTGTCGTTACCTTAATACATTAGAATTATGGACTGATTGTCAAGCCGGCCATAGCGTCAGGGTGCGACCTAATCCCGTTCCGAACTTAGAAGTCAAACCTGATGTCGCTGTTGTGCTACTAAGATGCGAGAGCTCTTGGGAAGCAACAGTGCTGGCATTTTTCTATTCTCAATCAATCTTTTAATATCCATTTTCTGTGGTTGAATTGATTTCAATGCCAAATTGTAGTGTTTGTGGAGAAAAATGTGATAATGATATTAGATTACTAAATCACATGATGGAAAAACATGGATGGAGAAATCCAAATGTTGGAACACCTGATAGAAATAGCAGAGGTTACTAATTTTATAATTTTTGTAAATAATCTAAAACTAATCTGACACCAAAACCTGTAGCACCTTTTGGATTGTATGGTTTTTCTTTTGTTGCTGCTCCTTGAGTCCATGCAACTCCTGCAATATCTAGATGTGCCCATGGTGTATCTTCTATTGCACTTTTCAAAAATGCAGCAGCTGTAATGGTTCCTGCTGCTCTTCCTATACCTACATTTTTGATATCTGCAACATCTGATTTTATCATATCCATGTAATCTTGTGTTAATGGTAATTCCCAAATTTCTTCTGTTGTTGTTTTGGATGACTCTGTAATTTTCTTTGTTAATTGTTCATTGTTAGATACTATTGCAGCTACATTATTTCCTAATGCAACAATACATGCTCCTGTTAATGTTGCAAAATCAATAATTGCTTTTGGTGAATATTGTTTTTCACCATATGCTAAAGCATCTGCTAAAATGAGCCTACCTTCAGCATCTGTATTTAGAATTTCTGCAGTCTTTCCATTGTATAATTTTATGATATCTCCTGGTCTGTATGCCTCCCCACCCGGCATATTTTCTACTGATGGAATAATTCCGACTACGTTAATTGGTAATTTTAATTCCGAAACTGATTTCATTATTCCTAACACTGTACATCCACCACATTTATCAAATTTCATTTCATCCATACTTTGTCCTGGTTTTAATGAAATTCCACCCGTGTCAAATGTAACTGCTTTTCCAACTAAAACAATTGGTTTTTGATTTTTAGGTCCACGATTATGTTCCATCACCATTAATTTTGGTTCATTTCTACTTCCTTTACCTACAGCTGTAATTCCTCCAAACCCTTTTTTCTTTAATTCAGGTTGTGAAATTATTGTACATTTCATTTTATTCTTTTTAGAAATATCTTTAGCAAAATTTGCTAATGTTGTAGGAGTACATTCGTTTGGTGGTAAATTTGCAATACTTTTAGTAAATATTGCACCTTCTGCAACAGCTTCAGCAATTTTGATTGCTTTTGAAATTTTATTTGATTTAGAAACTATGATTGTTATGTCTGGTGATTTATCGACTTTTTCTGTCTTAAATTTATCAAATTTGTATAATGACATTTTTGTACCTTCAATTATCTGAGAAACTGATGAAATTGAATCCATCACAAAAGTTGGTGGTACTATGATTGAAAATTCTTTTAATTTTAATTCTCTTGCTTTTTGTGCAATTTTACCTGAAACAAATCTTATTGTATCTTGTGTAATGTTTTCTTTTTTACCAATTCCTGCTAAAAGTATTCTTTGAGCCTGTTTTTTATTTGGTACTGGAATAATTGTTAATTTTCCCATCTTACCCCCCATGTCTTTTAGAGATTGATTAATTACAAATGATGTTTTTGTATCCAATTTCGGTAATCCTAAAACTTTGTTAGAATCCTCTAACACAAATCCACATAGGAGCTCTGTTTTTCTTTTAGTAGAATTTTCAGTTTTAATCTTCACGATAAAATCTTGTTTTTTAAAGCATTATTTAGATTTTCTATAAATCAATTTTTTTACTATTTGTAATGAGTGTAAATGACCTAACAAATACTGCTTTAGCACTTTTACAATCCTCACTACAAATGTTGTTCATTTGAGAAAATTTTGTTTTTCTTGCTTTTGTAGAATAAATTGCTTTAATTAGTGGAAATAGTGCTGCTCTTCCTCCACTTGCTCTTTTTTTATCAATAAACCAAAACATCTCTAATGCTGATTCATCTAAAATTTCCTTTCTAATTTTTATTCCAAAATTTGAATAGTGTCCTACCATTGTAATTTTACCTTTTGCCAAAAAATTTACAATTGTTGCAAATTTTATACACACATAACATTGATCATCAAAAAGCACAATCGGTATCTCGTCTTTGATTTCCATAATTATCTATAATTGCGATCAAATTAAAATTTTACAGAAGTAGATTTTTATTCGATTTATGGCGAAACGATCCAGATGGGTCTTAATTATTATCAAATTAAAAAAAATATTCTAAGAGCTCGTAAATTAGTAATCAAGGCAACTAATACGGCTGGTTCTGGTCATCCTGGTGGCTCTTTTTCGATGGCTGAAATTTTAGGCTGTTTATTTAACAAACATTTGAAATTTGATGCTCAAAATCCTCAATGGGAAGATAGAGATCGTTTAGTGTTATCAAAAGGACATGCTGCTCCTGGTTTGTTTTCTAATATGGCAGTAGCAGGATATTTTCCAGAATCTGAAATTGAAACTTTGCGAAAATTTGGTAGTAGATTACAGGGACACCCTGATCTAAAATGTCCTGGAGTTGAATTTTGTGGAGGTTCATTGGGGACAGGATTGTCTTATTCTGTTGGAATTGCATTAGCTGCAAAAATTGATTCTAAGGATCATCATGTCTATACCATTATTGGAGATGGTGAATCTGATGAGGGTCAAGTTTGGGAAGCAGCAATGACTGCCTCCAAGTACAAAGTTGATAACCTAACTGCTTTTCTTGATAGAAATTTCATTCAACAGGATTCTTACACTGAAAAAATAATGCCTTTAGATGAAAAATTAGAAGGTGATGATATTACTGAAATGTGGAAGGATGCATCAAGATGGAAAACTGGTGACAAATGGAGATCATTTGGTTGGAATGTTCTTGAAATTGATGGGCATCGAGTTGAACAAATTGATGCTGCAATTACAAAAGCTAATGCAACTAAAGGAGTTCCTACAATAATTATTTCAAGAACTATTAAAGGAAAATCTTTGGAGCACATGGAAGATAATCCTCAATGGCACGGTAAGGCACCTGATTCTGATGTTGTACCTATAATTAATTCTGAATTAGATTCTCAATTTTTGATTGCTCCTTCAATTATTGCAGGTGATATGTCTAATCTAGAAAATGAAGTTAAAAGATGTGTAACTGGAAGATCTGATTTAATTCATCTTGATGTGATGGATGGTCAATTTGTTCCAACCAAAACTTTTGATCATAACAAAATCAAAGAATTAAGACCCTTAACTGTAATTCCATTTGATACACATCTTATGATTAATGAACCTGTAAAACATGTTAAGGATTACATTGATGCTGGAAGTGATATTGTAACTGTTCATGCAGAAGTTACTGATGAATCTAGTTTTGGAGAAATTCATGATATTTTAAAACAAAACCAAGTTGGTGTTGGGTTTGCAATTAATCCTGACACTGAATTACCCGAATGGTCTCACAAATTTTTGTCTACTTTAGATCAACTTATTGTAATGTCTGTAGTTCCTGGAAAATCTGGTCAAAAATACATTGAAGAAACCCATGATAAAATGGCAAGACTAAATTCTACTCTTAATGAACATAATTTTTCAGGCTGCATTGAAGCTGATGGAGGAGTAAATATTGAAAATATTGGCTCTGTATTTTTAGACGGTGCACGTGCTTTTGTAGGTGGTGGTGCTATTGTTGGACAACAAGATGTTAGAGCTGCAATAAAAGATTTTAGAAATGCGGTTTTAAAATCAAGAAGACGTATGTTGCTTGATAAAGCAAATCAATTAGGAGGTTCTGATTTGGTCAATAAATGGATTGGATTACATGTCATTGGTGCAAAACAAGAAGAAATTAAAAAAATTGCACAGGAGTCTGGATACCTTTGAATGAACCTGTAATGACTGACATGCGTTCAGAATATTCAAAGTCATTGATTCAAGTTGGACATGATAATCCTAACGTTGTTGTTCTAGGAGCTGATACAACTGATTCATTAAAAACTTCTGGATTTGGTAAACAATTTCCTGATAGATTTTTCAATGTTGGTATTGCTGAAGCAAATCTTGTTACGGTATCTGCTGGATTAGCTGTATCTGGAAAAATCTCTTTTGCAAGTACTTATGCAATATTTTTACCTGGAAGAGCTGTTGATCAAATTCGAAATAACATTGCATATCCTTCACCTCCTGGCAAAAAAGGCCTAAATGTAAAATTAGTTACATCTCATGGAGGTTTATCTGTTGGACCTGATGGTGGATCACATCAACAAATTGAAGATATTGCAATTATGAGAGTAATTCCAAATTTTCGTGTTTTTATTCCTGCTGACACTATTTCTGTTTCAAAATTAACTCAATTGATGGCATCTGAATATGGTCCATTTTACATGAGAATGGCAAGATCAAAAACGCCTATTGTACATTCAGAATCTCAAGAATTTAAAATTGGCAAAGGAATTACTGTAAGGGATGGCTCTGATTGTACAATTGCAGCATGTGGAATTACAGTTAGAATGGCATTAGAGGCAGCAGAGATGTTGCAACAAGATGGAATATCTTGTAGAGTTTTAGATATGTTTTCAATCAAACCTATCGACAATGAAATTTTAGAGAAGGCTGCACGAGAAACTGGTTGTATTGTTACAACTGAGGAACATAATATTTTTGGAGGTATGGGTTCAGCTGTGGCCGAATCTGTATCTGGATCTTACCCTGTACCTATCAAAAGAATTGGAGCCCAAGATATGTTTGGAGAATCTGCACGTGATGCAGAAATTCCTTTACTTTTAGAGAAGCACGGAATTACATCTTTTAATATGGCAAAACAAGCAAAAGAACTAAGGAGTAAAAAAACATGAAAATTTTTCTTGATACTGCTAATTTAGAATCTATAAAAAAATTCAATGACATGGGGTTGTTAGATGGAATTACAACAAATCCTTCTTTAATGTCAAAAGAAGGCGGTAATCCAAAAAATGCAATGGAAGAAATTACAAAAATTATTCAAGGTGATGTAAGTTTAGAAGTTGTTAGTACTGAATATTCTGGAATGATGGAAGAAGGTAAACGTCTTCGTGAATATGGTGATAATGTTGTTGTTAAAGTTCCAATGACTCCTGATGGTCTTAAAGCTTGTAAATCATTTTCATCTCAGGGAATTCCTGTTAATGTCACTTTGATATTTTCTGCAAATCAAGCTTTACTTGCTGCAAAATCTGGAGCAAAATATGTTAGTCCATTTATTGGAAGACTAGATGATATTGGCCAAGATGGAATGAATTTAATTAAAGAAATAAAAGAAATTTTTTCAAATTATACTTTTAATACTCAAATTCTTGTTGCAAGTGTTCGTCATCCGCTACATGTTATTGATGCTGCAAAAATTGGTGCAGATGTAGTAACATTGCCTCCAGGAGTTTTAGATAAAATGTTACAACACCCTTTGACAAAAATTGGTCTGGATAATTTTCTTGCAGATTGGGAAAAACTTAAACAAAAAAATCCTGATACTAAGATATAAGAAATCTTTGAAAAATATAAGAAAAATAAAATCCAAAAAGGAGTTTATGTTGTACCTTTTCTTGAACCAGTACCTCTGCCAGTACTTCTTGTTTTGCCTTTACTTGAAGGTCTAGCTTTTGGTTCTGGTGTATCTGAAAGCTTTCTTCTACCAGTACCTCTACCTGTAGAAATTGTTCTGCTGCCTGCAGCTTTCTTTCTTTCAGCTTGAATTTTTTTAAATTCTTCACCTGAGAATTTGAGATCGCCTACATCAACTTCTATAGTTCCAGTACCTCTACCTGTTCTAACTTTTACTTTAACCATGTTTTTACTAAAATCATCACCGACCTTTTATAAGATATGTCTATAATTTTCTTGTAAAAACAATATATCATAATTTCAATTTTTTATGATACATTAAACATCCTTTCATTATTGATTTGTACCATTACTGTAAAATTATCTTAATTTAAAAAAATCGCTATGAAGAAAATATTTCTTATTTTACCTGCTATTGCATTTGCAGTACTTCTTTTGAATGGATTTTATGGACATTTATTATTTGCATCTCCATATGATCAAGACATAAACAAATATTCAATTTATGTACATTTTCAAGAAGAATGGAATAGTTTTCCTGTAAATGTTTTATTTGAAATAACAAATGTTTGGTCTAATCCAAATCCTAATGATCATGTTTACTCTACTGACTTCTCCAATGTTTCTAATTTTGATAATTATAATTTTAACAATTTACAATTTCAAGACAATCGAGGTTATGTTGAATTAAAACATCAATTCAGTGATTGTAATTCAAGTTGGAAACCTATGACATATCGTTATGCAATTGATTCAGTTCGAACTCAAATTGAATTAATTCAAGGCTCTAAACTCAACAGTGATACTTATGTTTCAATTATACCCAATGTTAAAACTATTAATTCAGTTGAATCAAATTATTATGCTCAATTCATTCCAATTTGTTCTGATAAAAAAATTACATCTTACGAATATTCTATTTCTATTGATGATCGAAATTCTTGGTTTGATGTATATTTTGTTGACTCCAAAAAACAATTTGATAATTATTTAAAATCTGAAAAATTTAATTTTTATACAAATGATGGTTGTTTTGGAAAAAGTTATACCAGTTTTAGTGGAATTTGTGAAAATATAGATGGAAACTCTGGATTATTAATTTTAATTCCTGATAATTTGAGTCGTTCTTTAACAAAAATTGAAATAAATCTTCATGAAAAAATTTAGAAAATGTTTTTCTAACTGCTTATCCAGCCTAATTTTTTGAAATATGTAAACATCATAATTGCAGGTATTGCAGATGCAAGAATTATGACTATGAATGTAGTAAATGGACCTAAAATTACAGAACTATCTCCAATTCCTCCTGGTAAGTTGACATTCATTCCATAAAATGTTCCAATTACTGTTGAAGGAATAGCTAATGTGAAAATAATGGTTAAAACTGCCAGTACTTTGTTTGTTTTTTCATTACTTAACACAAAATCTACATCTTTGTAAATTTCCATAGTTTCTCTTGATTCATCTAATGTCTCTATGACTTTGTCAATGTGATCAATTACATCATCAAAGTATAGTGCAAGTTCATCATCTGAATTATCTGAAAATCTTTTAACATTTTTAGCAATTTCTAAAACAAATCTCTTTAGTGGTACGGATATTCTTCTTAATCTATTAATCTCTCTTCTCAATAATGCAATACTTCTTGCAACTGGTTTTGACTCATCAAATACATTATCCTCCATTTCATCTAAATTAGCAATAATTTTTCTTGATGTGTGTAAAAGATCATCTACTAACACATCTATGATTTCGTGAAGTAAATCTCCTGATGATTCTCCTAATAATCTGTTCTTTAATTCCTCATCTGAATTTGATATGCATGTTTGTACTAATTCTACTAATGGTCTTAGATCCCCTTGATGCACTGTCACTAGAAAATCTTTTCCCATGAATATTGATAATTGACTATTTTTTGATATTCCAATTTTTTGTGCTAGTGGTGGAAAATGTAAAATTACAAAGAAGTGATCATCATAACTATCAAGTTTTGGAAGTTCAAATTTTGTCATACAATCTTCTATGTTTAATTCGTTGAAATTGTATTTCTTAGATAATTTTTCTACATCATCTCTATCTGGATTTTGTAAATCTATCCATGCAAATCCATTACCTTGTAATGTTTCTATTTTTCTCTCAATAGGCGTATCTGATGATTTCTTACTTGAACGTAATCTATTGGTGATGAATCCTCGTCTCATGGTGAAAAATACCCAGAGTCTACAAATTTAAAGCGATCGTTACTCTCTAACTGTAAATTTTCTTGTTACTGTCAACCTATTTCTAATTTAAATTTGAGGCTAATCTATTTGGTTGAATCTTAAAGATTATAACTTGATAAGAAAACTAATTTTTCTGTGGCCCTCGTAGTACAGTGGTTAGTATAGAGGATTGTGGATCCTCGGACAGGAGTTCGATTCCCCTCGAGGGCCCTGTATTTTCAAAATATCCCAAACTTACTTGATTCCATTTCTTCTTTAATTGCAACTTTGAATCGTGGGGATTCTTTTTCAATCTTTTTTGTTAACCATGTGAGAAATTTCTTATCTGTTCCTTTACCTTTTAATTTTTGAAAATCTTCACCCATCATTGATTCCAATTTTTGTATCAATATTCTATTTACACTTAATACAAAAAAATGCCATCCGAAAGCAAATTCTGAATCTGTCATTACAAAATCATCTTCTCCATGCACCATTTCTTCTAAAAATGTGAGTTGATGTGTCAGCGCTTTACTTGTTTTATCATAATCTACTGCAGACACATTGATGTTTAATCTACTTTCCATAGCCTCTTTATGGGTATACAAAATAAAAGGCTTGCACCTATTTCATTTTAGTAAATATTCAAAATCTATATCAAAATGCATTTTCATAATACTGATATATGTTTTAATTGATTCTGGAATTTCTTCTGTACATACAACCCCTAATTCTTTAGCATTAATCCAAATAATTAATGTCTGTATGATTGTAAGAAATCTATCGTTTTTAACTTCGGAACCAGAAATTGATTTGGTATATCTTTCTGCAAATTCCCATGCAGTAACAAAATCTATACATTTTACACCAAAAACTGCTAACAGCTGTGCTTGCAAATTTTCTGCTTTTTTGAATGGTACTTTGTTAATTATATATGGAAAATTTATTTTATCTGGAAGGCAGTTTGGTAGCGGTCCCCATATTGTAATTATTTTAGTTTCTGGTTTTAGTTTCTCAAATTTTTTAATCATTTTTTTGATTATATTTTCATCTGTAAACCAAAATAATATCACAGTTGCATCTGATATGTCTGATTCTTCAATATTTTGATGAATTACTTTAACATCCATATTTTTCTCTTCAATAGTTTTTTGTGCATTTTGAATTTTTTCTAAATTATTATCGATTCCTATGGCTTTTTTTACTTTAAATTCGTTAATTGCAATTTCTATTCCTTTTTCATTATTGCATCCTAGATGAAAAAATATGTCATCCTTTCCTAAATTTGAAAATTTGAATATTTCTCTAAATGATTTTTCAGGTAATTGAACATCCTCGCCACTAAGCAAATTTTTTGGAAGTGTTTCTAAATACTCTTCAAATTTCAATATCTATGCTACTTTAAACAAGAATTTATTCTCTTATGCTTTCTAATTTTGACACTGCTTGCCATAATTGAGTTCTAACATATGATGGCATGTTTGGGTCTTGTGTTACATCATCTAGTAGACTGATTGTATTTGCAGCCCTAACTGAAAGTGAATATTCCTCTTTAACTAAATCTGTGACAAGATCAGTTACAGATTTTTTAATTGTTTTTGGAGTTGAATTTGTAGATGCAATTAGATTCAAAGTATCAATTGCTTCTTTCATTGCCTGTTTATTTTGAGCCTCATCTGCCATGATTAACATAATTTGTTAAAAATTAGCAGTATATAGTTACATCTCTACAAAAACACTATCTGATTCAACTGTGACATTGTATGATGTTAAATTTCTTAATTTCATTGGAAATTTTAAAAAATTCCCTGTTTTACAATCAAATTCTGCTGCATGCCAACCACATGTAATCGTACATCCATCTAACTTACCTTCAGATAAACTAGAACCTGAATGGGTACATGAATCATCTGTTGCACAATACTCTCCATCTATATTTGCAACTAGAATATCTCTGCCATCAATTGAAACTTTAATCATTTTTCCAGGAGGAATTTCTGATACTTTTCCTGCAATTATTTTACCCATGACACTTTTTATTTGTTCATTGTTATTATTTTTTTGTATATGGAAATTAGGAACGCAACTTCTTTTGATAAAAATTCAATTATGAGATTTTGTAAGCATACTTTTTCTTGGGGAGATTATATCGATAAAGTTTGGCCTTCCTGGTTAGAGGAGGGAAATTTATTTTTATTTGAACAAGAATTACCTATTGGAATTTGTCATGCATTCTATTTTGAAAATCAAATATGGATTGAAGGTATTCGCATAGATCCAAATTTTCGTAGACAAATGGTAGCATCAAAACTTGTTACCCATGCTGAATTAATTGGAAAAAATAATAATGCATCATTTTCTTATATGCTGATAGATACTGAAAATAAAAATTCAATTTATATGGCAAATTCCTTAAACTATGAAATATTTCAAACATGGAATTATTATTCATTAAATCCTAAAAAAAATCCAAATTTTAAAATTGAATTTGTAAAATCAATTAACTCTGATATTTTTCCTTTTTATGTGGATTCATGGAGATGGATTGAAACAACAAAAAAGATTTTACTTGATTTATCCACACAAAATAAAATCATAAGATCCACTTTGAATGGCAAAACTTCTGTTGCCATAATTGGTGATTACAAACATCTTGATAAAACACTAATTGTCACCTTGTTTTCAGGCTCATTTGAGACCTTGTTTGAAATTTTATCTTATTTACAAAATCATGCATTTGAAAAAAATTATGAACGAATTCAAATTTTAACTAAAGATGAATTAAAGTCATTTGATTCCTTAGAGTATAAAATTTCATTTAATTTAATGAAAAAATCTTTAATTTGATTTAACAACTTTTATTGTGTTATTTAGTATTCCTAAACCTTCAATTTCCATTTCTATTTCATCACCGTCTTTTAGATATACTGCATTTGGTTTGTTTAACATTGTACCTGCTGGTGTTCCTGTTGAAATTATGTCTCCTTTTTCTAATGTCATCACTTTGCTAATTTTTGCTATTATTTCTGGAATTTTGATAAACATATTGCTTGTTGAGGAGTTCTGTCTTATTTCTCCATTGACTTTTGTTATCATTTTTAGATTCTGAGGATTTTGTATTTCATCTATTGTTGTTATCCATGGTCCACATGGTGCAAATGAATCAAATCCTTTTCCTCTAGTAAACTGTTTATCTTTATTTTGAA